>JAEEVB010000147.1 GCA_016287065.1 Muribaculaceae bacterium | reverse complement strand
ACTCGCACTGGGTATAGATAGCAAGAAATGGGCTTTCTCCACTTGACGCGGCCCTCATGAAAAGCCTTTTCGATGGCACAAATACACTTGCCGCCAGGCAGATAGCATGAAAACACGCAGTTGCGGCCGTCCACAATCTGGGTGACCATCTCGCCTTCAGGATCAAAGCATGCCACACCATTCTCCTCAATCTGGCGTTGTGCGCTCGGTAACAGGTCGTCCCACACTTCAGGCAAAACCTCCTTCAGTTTGGCAAACTCACTTGCAGTTATGGGAGCGCCGGCATCACCCTCGATACAGCAGGAACCAAGGCAGGCATCTATATTACAGCAAAAGAATCGCTCCGCAAGCTCCAAACTCACCAGCGTGTTTCCAATTTCAAACATTCCGCCTGCACCCATAGCTATGTATTCATTAATTATTCACCGACAATTCCGACAACGCCTGTTCAAGCTCCGTACTGCTCAACTTCAGGTGAAGTTCGCCTCGATGAGCATACGATATGCTGCCCGTCTCCTCACTCACCACTATGGCAATGGCATCGGTCGCTTGCGAGATACCCAAAGCCGAACGATGACGAAGCCCCAGATAGCGGGGCAAATCGGTGTCGTGCGATACAGGCAAGATGCATCCTGCCGCCTTCATTTTGTTGCCATCTATAATCAACGCACCATCGTGCAAAGGACTGTTTTTGAAGAAGATATTCTCAATCAAGCGATTATTCAGATTGGCATCTATCACATCGCCCGTTTTCTCATAGTCGTCGAGCGGTATCTGCTGACGCACAACAATCAGGGCGCCTGTTTTCGACTTCGACATGCTCATGCAAGCATAAACCACCGGCATCACCCATTTCTGCTTTTGTGCTTTAGCATCGCTCTTGTGCCACAATTTGGTGATGAACCGCAAGCCCTTGCGAGAACCAATCTCCATCAGGAAACGACGTATCTGGTCTTGAAACAGAATCACGATGATAAACAAGCCTATGTCGATAAACTTGTCCATCAATGTGCCTATCAGTTGCATGTCGAGTATCTTATACAGAACCACCCATGTAATCACAAACGACAGCACGCCGAGGAATATGTTCAGCGAGCCCGAGTCTTTCATCGTCCTGTAAAGGTAGAACAGCAACGTGGCAACGAGCAGTATGTCTATTATGTCTTTGATGCTTATCAGTCCAAGTATCGATTCCATAGTTTATTATCAAGATTTATATATGTCGGGATATGTCTTCATCACCAATTTTACAGCCTCGCTGGCTGCCTTCACATCGTGCACGCGCAAGATGTGCGCTCCTTGCAACAAGGCTAGTGTGTTAAGCACAGTCGTGCCGTTAAGCGCATCGCCTGCCGTGACATCAAGGTATTTGTATATCATCGATTTGCGCGACACGCCCACCAACAAGGGCACATCGAGTGCCGTAAAGGCATTCAACTGCGACAGCATCTCATAATTCTGGTCCACCGTTTTGCTGAATCCGAATCCTGGATCAGCAATCACGTCGGCCACACCCATCTGGTGCAGAGAGTCGATCTTGCGCGCCAACGATTCCAGCACCTCGGCAGTCACATCATCATACTGAGTCAACTGCTGCATAGTGGCAGGAGTGCCTCGCATGTGCATCACAACGTAAGGCACACGCAAGCGGGCAACGGTCTTAAACATGTCTTTGTCAAGTTCACCGCCACTCACGTCATTCACCATGTTCACGCCCAGTTCCTCAACGCAGCGCGCTGCCACATCGGCCCTGAATGTGTCGACCGAGGTCAAGACGTCAGGTGCAAGCCTGCGCACAATCGCCATACCAATTTTCAGCCTAGCCAGCTCTTCCTCGGCACTCACCTCGGCGGCACCAGGACGGGTCGAGTAGGCACCTATATCTATCACATCAGCGCCTTCGCTCAGCATCTGCATCACACGATTCTCGATTTTCTCGGTCAAATCGCAGCGGCTAGCCTCATAGAACGAATCGGGCGTGACATTCAGGATACCCATCACCCACGGACGAGAGATTTCAATCAACTCGCCCTTCACATTGATACTGTATGTCTTGAATGGCTTCATGTAAACGCACTCTATTGAAATGCTTTGCGAAAATACAACGAATTTTCGGTTTTAGCAAATTTGACAGCACATTCTTAGTTCTTGGCCTGCACATTTGGCCATTTGAAATTTTGTTTGTAATTTAGCAAATTGTTTTGTAGTTGTGCTCGCCACGAATCCATGACATGCACTCTATCACATCAAGCAACCCATTGTTAATGTTTTCTTTAAGATGAACAACAATATCACTAAAATCGTTCTCACCGGTGGCCCTTGCGCTGGCAAGACTACGGCTCTCGCTAAAATCATTGAGCATTTCACCGAGTTAGGTTTCCAGGTGTTCGCCATCCCCGAAGTCCCAACTATGTTTGGTCACGCAGGGGTGAACTACCTCACCGACAACAAGGAGCTCTTCTACGAAGCCGAGAAAGCTACTCTGCGCACTCAAATTGAGCTTGAAGACCTCTTTGTGAAGATGGCGCAAAAATGCCGAAAGCCTGCACTGCTCGTTTGTGACCGCGGTGTCATGGACATCTCAGCCTACCTTGCACCCGAGATGTGGCAAGCCATCCTTGAAGAGTCAGAGCTCAACATCGTGCGTCTGCGTGACACTCGCTACGATGCAGTGCTTCACCTCGTCACTGCAGCCAACGGCGCCGAGCAATTCTATACCACTGCCAACAATGAAGTGCGCAGCGAAGGTGTTGACCAGGCCATTGCACTCGACAACAAGCTCATCCAGGCTTGGACAGGACACCCCCACCTGCGCATCATCGACAATGAGGTTGACTTCGAGAAGAAAATCAACAATGTGCTCACCGAAATCTCGAATGTGCTGGGTATCGGTCTGCCAGGGCCCATTGAGGCTGAACGAAAATATGTGGTTGAGGTCACGGGCGAAATCCCCAACTCTATTGAGAGTGAAATCGAGCAGACCTATCTGCTCTCGGAGGTGGGCACCGAGGTGCGACTGCGCAAACGCGGCTGGCAAGGAATATACTCCTATTTCCAGACCACCAAAAAGCAGGTCAGCGCCACCGAACGCATCGAAACAGAGCGTCAAATCAGCCCCGTACAGTATGTTTCGCTCATGCAGCAACGCGACCACTCGCGCAAGACCATTCGCAAAATACGCAAGAACTTTGTTTGGGAGAAGCAGTATTTTGAACTTGACAGCTATATTGAGCCCGACATCAACCTGCACATTCTCGAAATCGAGGGCGTCTCTGACCCCGATGCCATCAGTTTCCCGCCCTTCATCAAGGTTATCAAGGACGTTACAGGCAACTATGAGTACTACAACTCAAGTCTGGCCAAGAAATAAGACTCTTTTTTCATGGATTATCTGTTTTTAGCCATTGGACTCGCCTTGCTGCTTCTCGGAGCCAATTATATCGTCGACTCCTCGGTAGCCATCGCCAAACGCGCCAACATATCCAACTTCATCATCGGTCTCACTATTGTGGGCATGGGCACCAGCGCGCCCGAACTCTTTGTGTCAATATCTTCGGCACTCAGGGGCGAAGGCGATATAGCCATGGGCAACGTCATTGGCTCAAACATAGGTAACATTTTCCTTATCTTGGGTGTTTCGGCTGCCATCATGCCCTTTGCCATCGAGCGACAGACGCAACGGCGCGACATCCCGTTCGGCATTTTTGCCGCATTCATGCTGCTCTTGCTTGCCAATGATTCTATTGTGCCTGGTATTCGTGAGAACACTATTTCACGCATCGATGGCATCTTTTTCCTCATCCTCTTTATCGGTTACATGTGCTATGTGGTTTTCGGCAAAGCCAAGAATCCTCAACAAGCTCTTGAAGACGCCGACGAAGAAGCCAAATCATCGCTTGAGGGCCAGCATGTGGCGCTGCTCGTCATCATTGCCATCGCATCACTTGCCGCACTCATCTATGGCGGTAACATGTTCCTCAACTCGGCCAAGAACCTTGCCCACACCTGGGGATTGAGCGACGCCGTCATCTCCATTACTATCGTAGCAATCGGCACCTCACTGCCCGAACTCATCACCGCCATTGTGGCGGCATGCAAGCACAATCCACAACTCGCACTTGGCAATGTGCTGGGCTCTAATGTGTTCAACATCTTGCTCATTCTTGGTACAGCTGCCACCGTAAAACCGCTCACGCTGGTCAACATCAACATCGTGGACTATCTGGTGGTGCTTATTGCATCAGTCATGACCTATGTCGTGGTCTACACTTTCAAGAAGCGCACATTTGACCGGATCGAGGGCTTTATCTTCATAGCCTGCTACATTGCTTACACTGCCTACCTCCTTCTCCGCTAATCGATCTGGAGAATCGGGTAATCGCCTGTGACAAACACACAAGCAAAAAACAAGTCCTCCGCGATTGTCAAAATCGCCGAGCAATCCAAATTTACCCCGGGCGGGGTTCTCTCATAAACCAGATTAATACCTGAAGCTATCGGCCAGAGTAGACGATACCGTAGCCCACAAAATGGTCATAGCGTTCACCTATGGGGCGGTCATACACCTTAATCAGATATTCATTCACCGTCTGATATTTGTCGCCCTCAATTTTCCAGGTTTCGCCCACTCCACTGCCATCGGGCACCCACAAGTACTGATAGTTATAGGCTCCCTGTTTCAGCATCACATCGAGCAAATAGCACCCACTGCCTTCGTCATAGTGCATGAGCAGTTGCGAAGCAGGCATTCCTTGGGTAAAACCGCCTTGCACAAACAGGTTGCCACCTGTGAGCGGTTCACCAGTGTATAGGCTGAAGTGAGTGACCAGATACTCCGACTCGATGAAGCTGTCGTCGGCCTCGGCATTGCGAATGGTGAAATGACCGTGCTGAGTCTTGTCGTAGAGATACTGCGTGTTGGCTCGTGGCTCATCGGTAATGAGCGTGGCATGATAATAAGGTTCAAAAAACTGGATGCCCTGCACCCCCATATTCAGAGTATGAATGTTCACAGTCTCGAAGCGTCTGTACTCGTTAGCGGCGGGGAAAATGAGCTGCGGATTGTGATCATAGGTCACCTTGCCAGGCTGCACCATCAAGGGTTTGGTCACCACCACAGCATTGTCTTCACGACTATTCTGGGTTACGATGGCAGTAAGTTCGTTATAAGGGTCAGCCACCATACCTTGGCGGTACGACACCTCAAACGACAACTGCTGGTGAGCATCATTATAGTCGATATCGGTGCGCGACGTCACATCGCCATACACCCCCACACGGTTCTCACACACCGAGAAACGAGTCTGAAACAAAATCTTCTCGGGATCGTCCTGCTCATACACAGTGAGCATATAATTACCACTCTTGGTAATGCGCAATTCGTCGTTGGGAATGGTAAAGTTGTAGTTATAATAACCCACAAAGGTGGTATAGCTTTGGGCATAGTCATTGATGTCGGCCTGATTGAAGCCATCCACGTATTCGCTCTCCACAAGCACCGACGGCTGCCAGTCGGCATTACAATGCGTTACGCTATAGCGCAGGTAGTGCACATCATAATCGAGCAAATCAAAATTCACATTAAGCACATCGTCACTGCCTAGCACATAGATGGGTGGCAAATAGCGATTGCTGCGTGGAGCCACATCGAGCGATTTCACACGGCCGTCATACAGTAGCACACCTGTGTTTACCACAGCTATCATTGCTGGAGCGGCGCACAACAACAAAGCGAGCAGAGTTAATAAACGCTGTTTCATTTTCAATTGAATTTTCTGTTAGACTGCAATTTTCAGAAAAGGCTTAATGGCGTCTGCTGAACAAGTTTATGAGCCTGACGCAATGTTTCGGCATCGATTGAGATACCAATAGAGCGCAACTTCATGTCAAAAGCCGTCTTGCACACGATGGCCGAACCACAACACAGGTCGAGCACAACACCCTGGTCGGCACATGCCGACTCCAGAAAACGACGACAGGTATTCTCGTTCATCTCATGTCCCACCTTGCTCAACATGATCGAGCCTCCAGCCTTGAGAACGCGCTTCA
>JAEEVB010000146.1 GCA_016287065.1 Muribaculaceae bacterium | reverse complement strand
ACCGCCGCGAGGCCTTTGATGTGACTGGCGACGTAGGATGGCGCACACTGAAAAACGGCAACGTGTTCAAAGCATCAGGAGTGGTGAGCTACAACCACCTGGCAACCCGCAAAATCAAAGATCCTGAAGAGGGAGTGGTCGACAACTTCATCTTCAGCCCGCAACTCGCCTATGAGCACTTGTGGACAAATGGCCGCTTCGGCTTGGGCGCCGGCATGCTCCTGACTGCCGACCGCGACCGAGTGGCCAACAACAAGTGGCATGCCCAAGCCGGTTTCATCGGGAAGGTGTCGGGCAACTGGAAATGGCTGTCGTTGATTGAGAACATTTATGCCGGCAAGCGACAGATGCCTTTCTATGAAAAATATGGCAGCCTGGTGTATCGTGGCGATGCGTTTTATCACAACAAGTTCTACAGCCGCACCGACCTGGTGGCAACCGTGTTCAAACGCGACTTCGTGAATCTCGAGGCGCGCCTCACCCTCCATGCCACCAGCGAGGGGACAGCCTTCTGGCAACAGGTGGCGGTGCGCTTCTACCTCGACCGCCTGGTGTGGAAACGCCACCGGCACAAGGATAGCAGCGTGACAACAGGCCTGCTGCAATCACAATTCTAAACAGTAACAAAGCAAAGATGAATATATTCTATAACACAGGTATAGCCTTTATGAGGCTGGGCATAAAAATAGCATCGGTACGCCACAAGAAGGCTCGTCTCTTGGTGCAAGGCCAAGCTAATACCTTCCAATACCTGCAAGAACACCTCGACGGCAAGAGCCAGTACATCTGGATGCACGTGTCGTCGCTGGGTGAGTTTGAGCAAGGCCGGCCACTCATCGAGCGCATCAAGGCCGAACATCCCGAACAGCGCATTGTGCTCACCTTCTTCTCACCCTCGGGCTATGAGGTGCGCAAAAACTACGACAAGGTGGATGCCGTGTGCTACCTGCCCTTCGACACGCCAGGCAACGCACGCCGTTTTCTCGACCTGGTGAAGCCGTCGATGGCCATCTTCGTGAAATATGAGTTCTGGGGCAATTTTCTGAGCGAACTGAAGCACCGCGAAGTGCCCACATACATCATCTCGGCGATATTCAGGCCTGGGCAGTCGTTCTTCAAGCCGTGGGGCGGCATGTTCCGCAAGATGCTGGGCTGCTTCACGCACTTTTATGTGCAGAACGAAGAGTCGCGCCAATTGCTCGAGGGCATTGGCATGCACAACGTGACCGTGGCGGGCGACACACGATTCGACCGCGTGGCACACGTGTGCGAGCAAGCCAAGGATTTTCCCGTGATAGAGAAAATGACGAAAGAGAGCCCCTTCACGCTGGTGATGGGCAGCTCGTGGCCCCCCGACGAAGACATCGTTATCCCCTACTTCAATGCCCACCCGGGCATGAAGCTCATTATAGCTCCCCATGAGTTTGACAAGGAGCGACTCAACACTTTGCTAGGCAAGGTGAAACGCAAAGCGGCCCTCTACTCCGAGACCGCCCCTGAACAGGCAGAAGAACTCGACTGCCTGGTGATTGACTGCTTTGGCATCCTGTCGTCGGTCTATCGCTATGGGCAGATGGCCTACATAGGCGGAGGCTTCGGGTCGGGCATCCATAATGTGAACGAAGCCGCCGTATATGGCATACCCGTGGCCTTCGGCCCCAAGTATGACAAGTTTCTCGAAGCCATTGAACTCATTGCCGCCGGTGGTGGTTTCAGCGTGAACGATGCAGCCAGCTTTGCGCGGGTGATGGACACCATGCTCACCGACGAGGGAGAGCTGAAACGCAGCAGCCGTATCGCCCACGATTACATCCAGTCGCACCTGGGTGCCACCAACGTGATTTACGACGACCTCTTCGGTCAAAAGCAGGATAGCGGGAACGCTTGAGACATATTTTAGGCACACCAGACGAAAAATGTGCCCCAAAAAAGGCGATAATTGCAAAATAAGCAGTATCTTTGCTAAAACTGGGATAAAAATATATTAGGCTACAACTTAGAAACAGGACACATATGAGACCAGAATTAAGTTCACTCATCAAGCTCGATCAAGTGTCGAAGCACTATTATAAGCCCGAAAGCGAGATAGAACTGGCTTCGCTCACACGCTATGAAAAGGTGTATACCAAGATAGTGGAAACCATCGACGAGGGCATCGCTGAGGCAGCTCTTGACGTGGCCGAACAAATCAACCGCAACGTGGCCGAGAAAGGCCGTTGCGTGATAGGTTTCGGTTCTGGCCGCGGGGCCTTGCTGGTGTATGACGAACTGGTTAAACTCTACTTTGCCGACAAGGTGAGCTTTGCTAACGTGGTGGCATTCAACCTGGGCGAGTTCGGGCTTGGAGCAATCGGCAGCACCGAGCAGAGCACCCTGCGCCGCATCAACGAGCACCTGTTCAATAAGGTAGATATCGACCCCGAGAACATACATACCTTCGACATGCAGGCCAACAAAGAGAACGTGCACCGCTTGTGCAAACTCTATGAGACCGAAATCGACGAGTATGGCGGTCTGGACCTGGTGATATGCCAGCTGACCAAGAACGGTGGTCTGGTGTTCAACGAGCCAGGGTCGGCCTCGTCATCGGCATGCCGCCTGGTGCTGTTGAGCAACGAGACCCGCACCCGCGTGGCCGAGTCTTACTCGTGCGACGACGCTCCTGCCACTGCTGTGACGTTGGGTATCTCCGACATTCTCTCGGCACACAAGGTGATATGCGTGGCATGGGGCGAAAACAGCGCCGATGCCCTGTATAACACCATCGAGGGCACCATCTCTGACCAGTCGCCCGCCTCGTTCCTGCAACTGCACCACAACGTGAAAATGATTGTGGACCTGGAAGCGGCACACAAACTCACCCGCATCAACTTCCCGTGGAAGGTAGCTTCGTGCGAGTGGACCAGTCAGCTGGTGCGCCGTGCCATCGTGTGGCTGAGCCGCCACACGGGCAAACCCATCTTGAAACTCACTAACAAAGACTATAACGACAACGGCTTGAGCGAACTGGTAACCGTGTTCGGTTCGGGCTATGATGTGAACATCAGGATATTCAACGACCTGCAGCACACCATCACGGGCTGGCCCGGCGGCAAACCCAATGCCGACGACGCCTCTCGCCCCGAACGTGCCACCCCATTCCCGAAGCGTGTGCTTGCCTTCAGCCCTCACCCCGACGATGTGGTGGTGTCGATGGGCGGCACCCTGCGCCGACTGGTGCAGCAAGGGCACGACGTGCATGTGGCATTCCAGACTTCGGGCGATGTGGCTGTTGCCGACGAGAATCTGGCACGCATGCTCATGCTCCACGAGAAAGTGACCCACCGGTTTAGCACCAATAACAATAGTTTCAGTAAACACTTTGATGCACTATCGCAGGAATTGAAGAACAAGAAGTCTGGCGACCCCGATACACCCAACATGCGCTACCTGAAAGGTATGATATTTGTGTGCGAAGGTATCACGAGCTGCATGCACATGGGCGTGAAACAAGAGCAGATCTATGAAATGAACATGCCCTTCTATGAGAATGATGCCTATGGCAACGGCAAGGTGACGCAAGCCGACATTGAACAGGTGAAGAACCTGATACTCAAGATACAGCCACACCAGATATTCTTTGCCGACGACCTGAATGACCCGTTCGACACGCATGCCAAGGTGGCTGAAGCAATCGTTATGGCACTGACTGAACTGAAGCATGAACCCTTCATGCGCGACTGCCGCGTGTGGATGTACCGTGGGCAGTGGGGAGCCTTCAGCATCGACGACATCGAGATGACGGTGCCCATGAGTCCCGAGGAATTCAGTTTCAAGCGCGACGCCATACTCAAGCACCAGTCGCAGATTCACGACGCCCCCTTCCGCGACCCCGAGAACGGCAAGCTGAGCTGGCAACGCTCTATCGACCGCAATAAGGCTACAGCCGACCTCTACAGCGACCTGGGTCTGGCCTCGTATGAAGCCATGGAGGCCTTTGTACAGTACAAACTGCCCCAGGACGAACAATAAAAACGATATTTAAACCATAAATTTCAAGTAGAATAGTAAAACAGTAGAGCAGTAGAGCAGCAGAGCGATAAAGCGGTAGAGCAGTAGAGCGGCATATCACTATTCACTATTTTACTATTCACTATTTAACTATATAACAACAAGCGCATTATGGCACGACACGACAGACTGAAAGCACTCAAGCAGGAGCGCCGAGAAATCAGAGACAGGGTCATCAACTTCTTCAATACCGAAGAGACTGTACCCTTTAACTACAAGCAGGTGGCAGCCAAAGTGGGCGCCACTTCGCCCAAGCTTAAAACGCTTGTAGTGGAAATCATGGAGCAACTGTCGGTCGACGGATTCCTGACCGAAGTGAGTCCCGGCCGCTTCAAGGCACTCATGCGCTCGTCGGTGGCCGAGGGCATCTTCATTCGTCGCAGTAATGGCAAAAATAGCGTAGATACCGCCAACGACGACGGCAAACCCATTATGGTGGCCGAACGCAACTCGATGCACGCCCTGAACGGCGACAAGGTGCTGGTGCACATCAGTGCAGCGCGCGAAGGCATGGAGCCCGAAGCCGAGGTCATCAAAATTCTGGAACGCAAGGATCAGGTGTTTGTGGGCACGCTTAATGTGAAGAAGTACTTTGCGCATCTGGCTTGCGACAGCAAATTCCTGGCTACCGACATCTTCATTCCGCTCGACAAGCTGAAAGGCGGCAAGACGGGCGACAAGGCGGTGGTGCGCATCGTGGAATGGCCCGAGGACTCAAACAGCCCCATTGGCGAGGTGGAAGACGTGCTGGGCAAGGCAGGCGAGAATAATGCCGAAATCCACGCCATTCTGGCCGAGTTCGGCCTGCCCTACAAGTATCCCGAAAATGTGGAACGCGTTGCCAACAAGATAGATCCCGGTATCACCCCCGAAGAGGTGGCCCGCCGTCGCGACATGCGCGATGTGACCACTTTCACCATCGACCCCTGGGACGCCAAAGACTATGACGACGCCCTGTCGGTGCGCAAACTCGACAACGGCCGTTACGAGATAGGCATCCACATTGCCGATGTCACGCACTATGTGAAACCAGGTTCGGTCATCGACAAGGAGGCCTATAACCGCGCCACCTCGGTGTATCTGGTGGACCGTACCATACCCATGCTGCCCGAGCGCTTGTGCAACTACATCTGTTCGCTGCGTCCGCACGAAGACAAGCTTACTCACTCGGTGATTGTGGAAATGGACGACAAGGCCAAGGTGCACAAATATGAGATTTGCCACACGGTGACTTGCAGCGACCGCCGCTTCAGCTACGAGGAGGCACAGGAAATTATCGAAACCGGCAAGGGTGATCTGGCCGAGGAGATACTGCTGCTCAACGGATTGGCACAGCAACTGCGCGCCAATCGCTTCAAGAATGGTTCGGTGGAGTTCAACCGCGAAGAGATTGATTTCAAGATCGACGAGAACGGCAAGCCCATCGAGGTGATGAAACACGTGTCGAAGGAAGCCAACAAACTCATCGAGGAATTCATGTTGCTGGCTAACCAGAAGGTGGCCGAGCACATTGGCAAGGTGCCGGCAAGCAAGAAGGCAAAGGCATTTGTCTACCGCATACACGAGGAACCCAACGAGGAGAAACTCGCCAACATGGCCGACATTGCCGCCCGCTTCGGTCACAAGTTCAAGACCAGCGGTAAACCCAAGGAGGTGAACAAGTCGATCAACAAGATGCTCGAGGAAATCAAGGGCAAACCTGAGGAAGACTTGCTCTCGATTCTTGCCATTCGCTCCATGGCCAAGGCCATGTACTCGTCGATTAATGTGGGACACTACGGATTGGCATTTGACTACTACACCCACTTCACTTCGCCCATTCGCCGTTACCCCGACATGATGGTGCACCGCCTGCTCGACCGCTATGCCGAGGGTGGACGCAGCGTGAACCAGGATTCGCTCGAAGAGGACTGCAAGCACACGAGTTCGCAGGAACAACTGGCATCCGCTGCCGAGCGTGCCTCAATCAAGTATAAGGAGGTGGAATTCATGGGCGAGCGCCTGGGCGGTGTGTATGATGGCCGCATCTCGGGTGTGACCG
>JAEEVB010000145.1 GCA_016287065.1 Muribaculaceae bacterium | reverse complement strand
TGAAAAGATTCCGTCGACTTTTTGCTGGAATTCCATGAGTTGCGCTGAGTTTGATTTGGCTTGCGCTTGAGCGAACACACCTGCGAGGAGCATCGCCAGCAGCGCAACGGCATAATAGCGTTTCATAATCAATAATCCTTTATTTTAAAAAACGACACATGTTGAACCACCCACCAGTGGGGCTCTTCATGTGTCGTGTAGAGTTTAACTAAATGAGTAAGTGCGGCCGCTTCACTTGATGCCGAACTTGATGCGCAGTTTCTCGAGCATGTCGCGCGTCATGGCGTCGAGGTCATACTCGGGCTTCCAGTCCCACTCCAGGCGGGCGCAGGTGTCGTCGAGGCTGTTAGGCCACGAGTCGGCAATGGCCTGACGCAGTGGGTCAAGTTCATAGATCATCTCGAAATCGGGAACGTATTCCTTGATTTTATTATAGATAATAACCGGGTCGAAACTCATCGACGCAATGTTGAACGAGTTGCGGTGAATGAGACGATCGGGATTGGCTTCCATGATTTCGATAGCGGCACGCAAGGCGTCGGGCATATACATCATATCCATGAATGTGCCTTCCTTCACAGGGCAACTAAACTTTTTGCCTTGAACGGCAGCATAGTAGATGTCGACAGCATAGTCGGTAGTACCGCCACCCGGAGGAGTCACATAGGAGATGAGGCCAGGGAAGCGCACCGAACGGGTATCGACACCAAACTTGGTGAAGTAGTAGTTGCTGAGCAACTCACCCGTGACCTTCGTCACGCCATACATGGTCTTGGGTTGCTGAATGGTATCTTGAGGAGTACCATCCTTGGGAGCATTGGGTCCAAAAGAGCCAATGGAGCTGGGAGTGAACACGGCACAATGCTTCTCGCGGGCTACTTCCAGCACATTCATCAGACCGCCGATGCCAATCTTCCACGCCAGCAGTGGCTTGCTCTCGGCCACAGCACTCAGCAGAGCAGCAAGGTTGTAGATCGTATCGATATGATATTTCTCGACAGCTTCGGCTATTTGTTGTGCATTGGTGATGTCGACCACCTCGCTTGGACCCGACTCAGCAAGTTCGCCTTTAGGTTCTGCCCCCGGTATGTAGCCGGCAATTACATTGTTACTCCCGTAAATGCTTCTCAATTTCATGGTCAGCTCCGAGCCAATCTGCCCGGTAGAGCCAATTATTAAAACGTTTTTCATCTTCTTAGTTTTTTTACGATAATTGCTATCAACTGCAAAGATAGGCAAGAGTTGGCAATTTTTATCATCTTTTTTGCAGTTTTTTTTCGCTATTACGTGTTTTTTTTAGAACTTTGTGATATAAAAACCAAAAACAACTATTTAAAACCACAAAAAACTCTAATCATGTACACCAAATTACAGGAACATCTCCTAAAAGAATTGGCTGCCATCAAAGAGGCTGGCCTCTACAAGAACGAACGTCAAATCACTACTGCACAACGTGCCGATATCAAGGTGAAACCCGATACCGACGTGCTCAATTTCTGCGCCAACAACTATCTGGGACTTTCTAACAACCCCCGACTCATCAAGGGCGCAACCGACATGATGCAAACTCACGGCTTCGGCATGTCGTCGGTTCGCTTCATCTGCGGCACACAGGACATTCATAAACAACTCGAAGCTGCCATCAGCGACTATTTCAAGACCGAGGACACCATTCTCTATGGTTCGTGCTTCGATGCCAACGGCGGCCTCTTCGAACCGCTGCTCACCGACCAGGATGCTATCATCAGCGACGCCCTGAACCACGCTTCAATCATCGACGGCGTGCGCCTGTGCAAAGCTAAACGCTATCGTTATGCCAACGCCAACATGGAAGAACTGGAGAAATGCCTCCAGGAAGCTCAGGAACAGCGTTTCCGCATCATTGCCACCGACGGCGTATTCTCGATGGACGGCAATGTGGCTCCCATGGACAAGATTGTGGAACTCGCCGAGAAGTATGACGCACTCGTCATGGTCGACGAGAGCCACTCGGCTGGCGTGGTAGGCCCCACTGGTCATGGTGTGGCTGAGCAATTCAACCTGTATGGCAAGATCGACATCTTCACCGGCACACTGGGCAAGGCATTTGGTGGCGCTATGGGTGGTTTCACCACTGGTCGCAAGGAAATCATCGACATGCTGCGTCAGCGCAGTCGTCCCTATCTGTTCTCTAACTCAGTGGCTCCCGTGATTGTAGGTGCCAGCCTTGAAATGTTCAAGATGCTCAAGGAGAGCAACGCACTGCACGACAAACTGGTAGAGAATGTGAACTACTTCCGCGACAAGATGATGGCTGCCGGCTTCGACATCAAGCCCACACAGAGCGCCATCTGCGCCGTGATGCTCTACGATGCCAAACTGTCGCAAGACTTCGCTGCCAAGATGCAGGACGAAGGCATCTACGTGACTGGTTTCTACTATCCTGTAGTTCCCAAGGGCGAGGCCCGCATCCGCGTGCAGCTCAGTGCTGGTCACGAACGTGAACACCTCGACAAGTGCATCGCTGCCTTCATTAAGGTGGGCAAGGAACTCAACGTCATCAAGTAATCTTGTCTATTATACCCCGCCCTTTGAGAGAACTCCATGGCAACCTCTCGCTGGCGGGTTACGGACAACAGAATCAGCAAGACTGGCACACTCATGCGCCAGTCTTGTTTCTTTCTTTTCCCAAAACCAAATTATCAGGATGTTTAGGAATTATTTCAGGGTGTTGTAGATGTCGTCGGTGACGGGTTCGAGCCATTCGTTCGAGGCTCCTTCCTGCACATCTTTGTGATAGGTAAGGTGTTGGAACCACGAGTCCTTGGCGGCGCCGTGCCAGTGCTTGACCTCGGCGGGAATTGCTATGATGGTGCCGGGAGTCATCTCAATGGCGTCCTTGCCCCATTCCTGATACCAGCCACGGCCAGCGACACAAATGAGTACCTGCACCTGTTTGTGGTGAATGTGCCAGTTGTTGCGGCAACGGGGTTCGAAGGTCACATTGAACAACCCATTTTCTACCTCGGCAAGGTAACTTTTGCCCGTGAAGAATTGTCCGTAAGGGTTAAGTTCGCCTTTGGGCCAACTGCTGCGCAGTGTGTAGCCCTCATTGTTGAGCCAAGCACAAAGTTCATCCACAAGTTCTTGCGAGTTGCCCATATTCACGGCTCCTTGCTTGTGGGCTGCCAGTTGGGGTGCAACACCTTCAAGACCACTCAGCGCCGCTACGGTCACTATTTCGCGGTCGGCATGTGAAAGCTGGTCGCCAGCGAAGATGTCACCAAAGAGGTGCGATTTCAAATAGTAGTCATCCTGCGGACAAAAGTCGTAGTTGAACGGGCGTCCCGAGAGTTGTGTCTGGTTCTTCACACCCAGTTCGTAGGCCTTTTGGGCATTGTCCCATTCAGCAGGGCGGGTCCATGGTTTGCCCTCTTGCCAGTTGGCCTGTTTGTTCTCAAGTACCTTGTTCAACACTCCCAGCGCATTCAGCGAACGGGGGAATCCCGTGTAGGCATAGAGTTGCGAGAAAGCCTCCTTGAGTTCGTTGATGGTCACACCCTGGTCGAGAGCCAGCCGCACAGCGGGCTCTAAGCGTACCAAATCACCTTGTGCCATCAGGCAGGCACTTGCCGCCAATCCTTTTTGACGCTCGGTGAGCGTCTGACTGTCTACTGTTGTCATGGTCATTACAGCGATTAATATTGTTATGATTCTTTTCATTTGGTTTATTTTAGTTGTTTCTACTTGTTCTTGCTTGCTCTCACCCACACGGGGTCCTCGTTCATCACGGGTTTGTTCACTGCCATCACGCCCGAAAGATTGTGAGGCACATAGGGTTCCTCAAGATAACGAATGTCGTCGGCTGTCAATTGAACATCGAGCGACTTCACCGCACCCTCGATGTGGTGCAGCTTGGTGGCTCCCACAATGGGCGACTCTACCTTGGTGAGCAGCCATGCCAATGAAATCTGCGTCATCTCCACACCGTATCGGTCGGCAAGTTCAACGACACGCTCCACAATGCGATTATCCTGCTCGGCAGTGCTGTCGTACTTGAAATGCATGAACGCGTCCTTCTCTTGGCGCAGAGAGGTCTCTCCTGGGCGCTTGGCAAGTTTGCCCGATGCCAGCGCGCTATAGGGAGTCATGGCGATATTCTCCTCATGGCAGAAGGGGAACATCTCGCGTTCCTCCTCGCGCATAATCAGGTTGTAGTGGTTTTGTACCGAGATGAACTTTGCCCATCCCTTCTTTTCGGCCAGTGCATTCATTTTAGCCACTTGATAGGCATAAGCATTGGCAATGCCTATGTAGCGCACTTTGCCCGAGGTCACCGCTTCGTTCATGCCCTCGAGAATCTCCTCGGCGGGAGTCTTGTAGTCCCAGATGTGGTAGATATAAAGGTCTACATAATCCATGCCCAGATGCTGCAAACTTAGGTCGATGCTGTTCAGCACATGCTGCCGGCCATCGATTCCCTTCTGGATTTCCTCGTCGGTGCGAGGCAGGAACTTTGTGGCCACGACCACATCATCGCGCTTGGCCATATCACGCAATGCGCGTCCTACAAACTGTTCGGAAGTGCCCAGCTGATAGGCAATGGCCGTATCAAAGAAGTTCACACCCAAATCGAGCGAACGGCGGATAATTTCACGCGTAGGTTCCTCACCAATCGTCCATGAGTGCTGACCGATGGTGGGGTCACCAAAACCCATGCACCCAAGGCAGATGCGCGACACGCGCAAGTCGGAATTTCCAAGTTTTACGTATTCCATGTTATCTTTGCTTTTTGAATATCATTTTCATCATCTCAGGGTCTAGCGGATTCATGGCAGGCAGTTTCAGGTCCTTCACCATGTGCAGCGTGCCCTGCTTGTATTTCTGGAAGTGGTCGGTCTTCAGGTGACTCTGGTAGGCCTCCTCGGATGCATAGATTTCGAGGATGCGAATGAGTAATGGATTCTCAGCGCTCTGCATCGGGAACAGGCACACGACACCAGGTTCGCGCTCCACGCTGAGACGATCTACCTCGTTGGCAAAGGTCAAGTACTCTTCCAAGTACTGCGGATAGACCTCAATTTCGGCAATGCGTACAAGCATCTTTGATGCATCAGGCACATTAGCCGACGGCTTTTCATCCTTTTGACCAAATAGCCACTTGGCATTCTGCCAAAATATCATTTCCTTGTAAGGTGCGAGATCGGGCTCGGTGGTCAGGTACTGCTTCATTCTCGCAAGGCCCTGGGTGAGCACTTGTGGCGCCACATAGGGATAATCAGAACCATAGAGCAGATGGTCGGGTGTGGTGATAGTGAGCATCATGCGAATGACTTCGGGCGAGTGTGCACCTGCGAGGTCGTAGTAGAGGGAAGCGAGGTTGGCCTCCCAGTCAATATCGCCCACCAGTTTGTTGGCTTGCATAACGGGCGTGAGTGATTTCATGCGAGGCACTGCCAAGGGCAGATAGGCACCACAATGTGGCACTACCACCTTGACATTCGGGTAGCGTGCCAGCACATTGCGGCTTATCATGTTGGTCACGGCACGGGTCGTTTCGGACAGATACTCCTGCATGGCAAGGGGCGTCTGAGCCATCACCTCGCGGTTCACGGGCTCGGGTCGATGCGGATGCAGAATGACTACCGCCTGACGCTCGTTGAGCACCGAGAAAAGGGTGTCCAATTCTGGAGCGCCAAGATACTGCCCCTGCACATTCGTCGCCAGTTCGATGCCGTCGGCCCCCAGCGTGTCGAGCGCATATTTCACCTCGCGGATGGCAGCGTCAACATCGGGGAGTGGCAGTGCGGCACAGAACAAGTATCGGCCAGGATGCTCTCGCTTGATGCGGGCTGCCGCCTCGTTGGTCTTTCTCACCACAAGGGCCGAAGTGGGCTGTGGGGCTGCCAGCGTCAACACCGATGTCTGAACACCGGCTTCATCCATCCATTTCAAATGACTTTCAACATCATATTTTGGCAGAGGGAAACCTTCGTCCATCAGCCGGCCTTCCTGTTCCAGTGCCGACACGAACTCGGGTGGGATCATGTGGCTGTGCACATCAATAACGCCTTGCGCAAATCCTGTCACACTCATCAATGATGCTATCAGCAAGCTTTTTATTTTCATGTTCTTAAATTTATGATCCATCCACT
>JAEEVB010000144.1 GCA_016287065.1 Muribaculaceae bacterium | reverse complement strand
TCGATGCGCTCACTAACAATGTGCGCGACAAACTCGACATGATATCGAGTTTCTTGCCCGATGATGCGCAGACGCCCGTCATCTTCAAGTTCAGTACCGACATGATCCCGATTGTGCTGCTTTCGGCACAGGCCGACGAGAGTATGCCGGGCCTTTACAAGATTCTTGACGAGAATGTGGCCAACACGCTGGCGCGTGTCGACGGTGTGGGTTCGGTATCGATTGCCGGTGCCCCCAAGCGTGAGATACACATTTACCTCGACCCCGTGCGCCTTGAGGCCTATAACCTGAGCGTGGAATCGATTGCCGCGCTGGTGGGTGCCGAGAACCGCAATATTCCTGGCGGTACATTCGACATCGGGTCGGACACCTATGCACTGCGTGTGCAGGGTGAATTCAAGGACCCACGCGAACTTGCCAGCCTGGTGGTGGGCTCGTTTAATGGCGGAATTGTGCATCTGAGTGATGTGGCCCGTATCGACGACTCGCTGCAGGAGCGTGCCCAGGAGACCTATAATAACGGTGTGAAGGGCGCCATGATCATTGTGCAGAAGCAGAGTGGTGCCAACTCGGTGGAGATTTCGAACAAGATTCAGAAAATTCTGCCGAGCATCCAGAAGAATCTGCCCAGCGACATCCATCTCGACTACATTGTGGACACCTCCGATAACATTCGCAACACCATCAGTTCGCTGGTGGAGACGGTGCTCTACGCACTGCTGTTTGTGGTGATTGTGGTGTTCCTGTTCCTGGGTCGCTGGCGTGCAACCATCATCATTGTGATCACGATACCGTTGTCGCTTATTGCCTCGTTTATCTACTTGTTTGCAACGGGTAACACGCTCAACATTGTGTCACTATCGGCACTATCCATCTCGATTGGTATGGTGGTGGACGACGCTATTGTGGTACTTGAGAACATCACCACCCACATTGAACGTGGTGCCGAACCTAAGCAGGGCGCTGTGCATGGCACCAACGAGGTGGCAATCTCGGTGGTGGCATCGACGCTCACGCTGATTGCGGTGTTCTTCCCGCTCACGCTGGTGACAGGTATGACGGGTGTGCTGTTCCGCCAGTTAGGTTGGATGGTGACCATCATGATGATTATCTCGACCGTGTGTGCCTTGTCGCTGACCCCAATGCTCTGCAGCCGCTTGCTGCGTCTGAGCCCCAAGAAGGGCAAGCTGTTCCAGCGCATCTATGCCCCCATCGAGAAAGTGCTTGACAAACTCGATGATGGCTATGCCTGGTTGCTGAAACACTGCGTGCAACACCGTTGGATTACAACGTTTGTGGTGCTGGGTCTGTTTGTGGGCTCGATGATGCTCATGAAGTTTGTGGGTAGCGAGTTTGTGCCAACGAGCGATAACAGCCGTCTTGGTGTGAACCTGGAGTTGCCCATTGGTACCCGCGTCGAGATAGCCAAAGACGTGAGTGAGCGACTCTATGAAGAGTGGCGACAGAAGTATCCTGAAATCAAGGTGTTTAACTACACTGTGGGTCAGGCTAGCAGCGACAACACCTTTGCATCGATGCAGAGCAATGGCTCGCACATCATCTCCATGAACATCAGGTTGGTGAACCCGTCGGAACGTAGTCGCTCAATTATGGACATTGCCGCCTTGATGCGCGAAGACCTGAAGCATTATCCAGAGATTAAGAAGTCGCTGGTGAATGTGGGCGGTATGCGCGGTGGCGGCATGGGCGGCCAGTCGACGCTGAGTTATGAAATTTATGGTTATGACTTCGAGAAAACCGACAGTGTGGCACAACAGCTCAAACGCATGCTGCAACAGGTGCCTGGCGCTGCCGACATCAGCATTAGCCGTAGTGACTACCAGCCAGAGTATCAGGTTGATTTTGACCGCGAGAAACTGGCTCTCTATGGCTTGAACTTGAGCACTGCTGCCAATGCGCTGCGTAACCGCATCAACGGTACGACAGCCAGCTACTTCCGCGAAGATGGTGACGAATATGACATCAAGGTGATGTATGATCCCGACCATCGTCAGTCGTTGACCGACATTGAGAACATCCTGCTGTTCAATGCTCAAGGCAAGGGCATCAGACTCAAGGAAGTAGGTCAAGTGGTGGAACGTTTCACACCGCCTACCATCGAACGCAAGGACCGTGAACGCATCATCACGGTGTCGACGGTGGTTCAGGAGCGCCCCATGAGCGAGGTGATTGCCGATGCCCAGCCGCTCATCGACAAGCTCGACATGCCTTCGGGTGTGACCATCCAGTTGAGTGGTTCGTACGAAGACCAGCAAGATTCGTTCCGCGACCTGGGTATGCTCGGTATGCTTATCATCATTCTTGTGTACATTGTGATGGCATCGCAGTTCGAGTCGTTCACCTATCCTGGCATTATCATGTCGTCGATCATGTTTGCATTCTCGGGTGTGGTATTGATACTGTGGATAACGGGAACGCACCTGAACATCATGTCGATGATTGGCGGTATCATGCTGATTGGTATTGTGGTGAAGAACGGTATTGTGCTTATCGACTACATCACGCTGAACCGCGAACGCGGCATGAGTGTGCGCCGGTCAGTGATACATGGTGGCCGCTCACGTCTGCGCCCGGTGCTCATGACGTCGCTCACCACCATTCTGGGTATGGTGCCTATGGCCGTGGGAACTGGCGAGGGTGCCGAGATGTGGCGCCCCATGGGTACGGCTGTGATAGGCGGTCTGACGTTCTCAACCATCCTCACGCTGCTGTTTGTGCCCACCATGTATACCATCTTTGCTTATAATGGCATGAAACGCAAACGCAAGAATATGCACAAGAAAGCGAAAAAGGCGAGTAAATCAAAGAACAATTAAAACTAGACAATAACAATGAAAGCGATATTTATAGCCTTTGACCAGGCCTACTATGAACGAATAACCGACATGCTCCTGCGCTCTGGATGCCGCGGCTTTACGGCCTGGCAGGAGGTGCAGGGCAGGGGCTCCAGCACTGGCGAGCCGCACTATGGCACGCATGCGTGGCCCTCGATGGCGTCGTCGATCATGACGATGGTTGAGGACAACAAGGCCGAGCTGGTGCTCGACAAACTGCACGAGATGGATGTGGCAACACCCAAACTGGGACTGCGCGCCTTCATGTGGAGCATCGAGAAGACGATTTAGCAACATTCAATATTGAGCAAAATGGAAGAATCGATAAAACAGATTAAAACATTTAAGCTTCTGAACAATAGGATTCTACAGGAGGGTGTGTGCCTTGATGGTGGAGTGCTGAAGGTCGATGTGTTCATCAATCACCAGATTGATCCCTATCTCATGAAGCAGGTATCGATTGAATTTATCAGGCGTTTTGCCGACCTGAAGATCAACAAGATTCTCACCGTCGAGGCATCGGGCATTGCACCGGCTGTGATGCTCGGCTACCTGATGGAGCTGCCTGTTGTGTTTGCCAAGAAGCGCAAACCGTCGACCATGAGCGACATGTATCAGACGGTAGTCCACTCCTTTACCAAGAACGAGGATTCGGCACTGGTGGTGAGCAAGGATTATCTCACCGAGAAAGATCATGTGCTGTTTGTCGACGATTTCCTGGCCTTTGGCAATGCCGGATGTGGCATTGTGGACCTGTGCCGTCAGGCGGGTGCCACGGTCGAGGGCATGGGCTTTATCATCGAGAAGGAGTTCCAGCACGGCCGCGAGGCACTCAGGCGTGCTGGTGTGACCCGCATCGAGTCGCTCGCCATCGTGGAGTCGCTCGAAGGCAACAAAATCAAGTTCAAGGGCGTTAAATCTTGAAATATTCTGTTTTGTTCGATAGTCTCAATTCGGTTTTGGCTGTTATGGAACGACGCCGATGACCGATTTTGGGTAATACAAGTAAAGGGGCCGACGTGCGTCGGCCCCTTGTTCTTTTGTATTTTTATTAAAAAGTGCTATCTATTTGTATACTATTAAATTATTTTGATGAATTTAACTAAATTTAATAGTGGTTTCGTGCATGAATACTGAAAGAAATAGTAATTTTGTTATTAATTTAAGTGTTAATGTGAAAATATAAAACACATAGATTTTATAAGTTAATAAAAATAGATTTTTCACCATGAGAAAGTATTTACTGCTTTTGGCCGCGTTTGTGGCATTGAGCGCAAGCGCCATTACAAAGCTCCCTGATCAGGGTGTGTACAAAATTCAGAATGTGTATTCGGGAACCTATGTGAAGTTGCAGAATAATTATTTGGCCGACATTACGGCTCAGACTATCGACGAAGCCAGCCCGCTGCTTGTGTGGTACGGCGAGCGTGATGAAAACGGAGAAGCACTGCTCACCAACTTGAGTGGTGACGGTGGCGATATGATCGAGACGCTTGAATTCATCAAGGGCCTCATTCAGGAGACGCTGGAGTATAACAACAAGCCTACCTGGTTCCTTAAGGAGATGTTCCAGCTGCACCTGGTGCCTACTGGCGATGCCGACGGCTCGGTTTATCTGTGTGTAGATGTTCCCCCGATTGAGGATTGGGAAGAGATTCGCGACATTATTCTCGAGGCTGCTGGCGGGCAGACTGCAGGGACCTATTACATCACGCATATGCATCCCGGCAACCGCCACTACATGGGCATTGACTACGACTACAGCTTTGGCTATCGTCTGCAGGCCGGAACTCCAGAGGGCACCGACATTAAGTTCCTCATGCATCGTGAGGACTTGCAGGGTGGATATTGCTTCGTGAAGACTGCGTCGCCTACTGCCGAGAACCCCTATCTGCGCCGCGTGCATTACCTCAGAAGCACCGTCGACCAGGCTTCGCCTCACAACGATGCCAGTGCCGTGTTTAACCTCATTGTTGATGGCATTAAGGTGAATAACCTCAAAGTACAAGAGTTTGACCTTGGGCCTCTTGCCGGTGCAATTGAAGGCTCTTATTTGGCGCTGTGCCCCACCAACACAACTGCTCAGAAGTTTGTCTATGATGCCTATGCACTCAAGTTGCAGCTTCCCGACGAGAATGTTGACGCTGCCGCAGTGATTGCTGCCGCTACTCAGGCCCTGGGCGAGAACAGCGAGATAGTTGCTGCTCTCACGGCTCACAGCGACTTGATTAAAGACCGTGCAGCCATCTACTTTGTTCACAGCGACCAGGGCGGCATCACCATCACTGGCGACGAGGGCTATTTGCTGTATGGCGACAACGGCAAGTGGAAATTGGAGATGATCGACACCCACGACAACTACCTGTCACCCGCTGCCGAGGTTGAGGCTAATGGTAAGTATTACACCACCTTCTATGCAGCTTTCCCCTACGAACTTGTGGGTAGCTTGGCTGCTTATAGCGTGAAGAAGGTTAGCGAGGCTGGTGTTCCCGAGCTGGAACCAATCGACATGGATGTTATTCCAGCTGGCACTCCAGTACTGCTGGAAATGGAAACCAACAATGACGAATATAACATGATAATGCCCGTTGCTGCCACCGTTCAACCCGCACCCGTGCTGGGGGCCTACACAACGAAGTTTATGGGCACCTACTATGACGATAATACGCAGAACGATAAAGCCAATATGCTCACTCTGCAAAGTGGCTTGAAGTTTGATGTCAATGCTTCGCTCAGCTTTATGCCTGCCAACCGCGCGTGGGTGAACAAGACCGTTGTAACGGGCATTGAAACTGTCAAAGCCAACGAGCAGAACGGCGACAACACCATCTACGACCTGATGGGTCGCAAGGTGACCAATCCCGGTCGCGGCATCTACATCCAGAACGGCAAGAAGGTGGTTTATTAATGCAGAATGCACAATTCATAATGCACAATGCACAATTAGGCTGACGCTAATGAAGAAATAAAGTAAATGGAAGGTAATGCTTTGAGAATATGGATAGTGACACTTGTGGCGGGCATAGCGCTCGCCACAAGCGCCGCACCACGCGACACGGTGTCGGTCTCCTGGACTCACGGTGGCCCGCTGCTCCCGGATAGCAGCAACTTCGTCACCGCGAGCGTACTGGTGGCATCGCCCGGCGAGGCCATCTACTCGCAGCTGGGCCATGCAGCACTGCGCATGGAGAGTCCTGTCCAGAAACTGAACTATTGCTTCAGCGTCGAAGAAGAGGCGGGCATGGGTGGCCTGTTCAAGTTCTTCGTCAGGAAGACCAATGCCCTCATGGG
>JAEEVB010000143.1 GCA_016287065.1 Muribaculaceae bacterium | reverse complement strand
CTATCTTTGCGTTAATTATTGTTCAACCTTTAAATTAGTGGAAATTGTCGAGCATCAATAAATGGCGCATTGAAGACAGCGCCGAACTCTACAACATTCAAGGATGGGGACTCAAATACTTCTCCATCAACGAGAAAGGACACATGCAAGTGAGGCCCAAGCAGACATGCGTGGCCGTCGACCTGATCGATGTCATGGACGAACTGCGGGCGCGTAATATCACCTCGCCCATACTGTTGCGATTCCCCGACATTCTCGATAACCGCATCGAGAAAATCTCGAGTTGCTTCAAGAAAGCCGCGAAGGAATATGAATACAAGGCAGAGAACTTTGTGATATATCCCATCAAGGTGAACCAGATGCGCCAGGTTGTGGAGGAGATTGTGGGCCATGGCAAGAAGTTTAACATTGGCCTCGAGGCGGGCTCCAAGCCCGAACTCCATGCTGTGCTGGCTATCAACATGGCCGACATTAGCGCCAACTCACTCATCATATGCAACGGCTACAAAGACAAGGGCTATGTGGAACTGGCTCTGCTGGCCCAGAAGATGGGTCGTCGCATTTTCCTGGTGGTCGAGAAACCTAACGAGCTGAAACTCATTGCCGATGTTGCAAAGCGTCTGGGCATTAGGCCCAATGTGGGCGTTCGCATCAAACTCTCGAGCAGCGGCAGCGGCAAGTGGGAAGAAAGCGGTGGCGACCGCAGCAAGTTCGGCCTGAACACAAGCGAACTGTTTACGGCGCTCGACTTCCTGAAGGAGAACAAGATGATGGACTGCCTGAAACTCATTCACTTCCACATTGGCAGCCAGGTGACCAAGATTCGCCGCATCAAGAATGCGTTGCGCGAGGCTTCGCAATTCTATGTGCAGCTCACCAAGATGGGCTTTGAACTCGACTTTGTGGACATTGGCGGCGGTCTGGGCGTGGATTACGACGGCTCGCGCAACAGTGCCAGCGGACACTCGATGAACTACACCATTCAGGAGTATGTGAACGATGCCGTCTATACCTTTGTCGATGCCTGCGAAAAGAACGCCCTCAAGCACCCCAACATCATCAACGAGAGTGGACGCTCGCTCACGGCACACCATAGCATTCTGGTGCTTGAAGCACTGGAAACCGCCGGTTTGCCCGAATGGGACGACAAGAACGATACGATCGATGAGGGCGATAACGAGCTGGTGAAGGACCTCTATGAGATTTACGACAAAATCAATAAGGGCCGACTGCTCGAGGATTGGCACGACGCGCTCCAGATTCGCGAGGAGGCACTCGACCGCTTCAGCCTGGGCCTGATTGACCTGCGCACGCGCGCCTTGGTCGAGAAACTCTTCTGGTCTATTGCTCGCGAGGTACATCTCATCACCAACGACATGAAGCACGCTCCCGAGGAGCTGCGCAGTGTGTCGAAGATGCTGCCCGAGAAGTACTTCTGCAACTTCTCGCTGTTCCAGTCGCTGCCCGACTCGTGGGCTATCGACCAGGTGTTCCCCGTCGTGCCGTTGGCACGCCTCAACGAGTGGCCTTCGCGAATGGCTACCATTCAGGACATCACCTGCGACAGCGACGGCAAGATTGCCAACTTCACCTCGTCGTCGGGTCTGTCGCACGCCTTGCCGGTGCATAGCCTCAAGCCGGGTGAGCACTACTATCTGGGCGTGTTCATGGTGGGTGCCTATCAGGAGATTCTGGGCGATATGCACAACCTGTTTGGCGATACCAATGCCGTGCACATCGATGTGTTCAAGGATCACTATGAGATCGACCAGGTGATCGATGGCGAAACGGTGGCCGAGGTGCTCGACTATGTGCAGTTTAGCCCCAAGCAGCTGGTGCGAAACGTGGAGTCGTGGGTTTCAGAGTCAATCCGCACGGGTAAGATTACAAGTGAGGAGGGCAACGACTTCGTGCGCAACTTCCGCTCGGGCCTTTATGGCTACACCTATCTCGAGAAGGAATAACTGACCCCTAACCCTAAACTCTCAACCCTAAACCCTAAACCTCAAGTTTCTAAAGCTGACGGCTTTAGAAACTTGAATACCAAAAATGAGATACTTCATTCGACTGGCATATAACGGAGCCGACTTTCACGGTTGGCAAATTCAGCCGCACGACACATCGGTGCAGCAAGTGCTCGAACAGGCACTTGCCACCGTACTGCGCACAACAGTGGCAGTGACCGGGGCTGGACGCACCGATACAGGTGTGAATGCCCGCACCATGTATGCCCACTTCGATGTCGATGCACCCATTACCGACACCGCCGCCCTGTGTCGTAGCCTCAACGGGCTGCTGGGGCGCGATGTGGCGGTTTATGCCATCTTTCCGGTGGCCGATGATGCACACGCACGTTTCGATGCCACCAGTCGCACCTATAAGTATTTTCTGCACACTGCCAAGTCGCCCTTCTTGTATCCGTTAAGTTGGGAGTGTCACTTTCAGCTCGACTTCGACCTGATGAACGAGGCAGCACAGCACTTGTTGCGCTATACCGACTTCACCTCGTTCAGCAAACTGCACACCGATGTGAAGACCAACAACTGCACCATCACCTATGCGCGATGGGAGCGGGTAGGGGAGCAGTGGGTATTCACCATCACGGCCGACCGCTTCTTGCGCAACATGGTGCGCGCCATTGTGGGCACCCTCGTGGAGGTGGGCAGGCACCGTATCACTGTCCAGGAGTTCTGCCGCATCATCGAGGCGCAGGACCGCTGCGAGGCAGGTAACTCTATGCCTGGCAATGCCCTGTTCCTATGGGATATCACCTATCCATTCCCCTTGCAGTGAAACGTTTTTTCCTTAAAATAAAAGACTGGTTATCACGCCTCTCCTTCAAGACTGGCGTCATTGTGCTTGCATGCTGCATTCCCTGCTACATCTTTTCATTTGCCCAAATGCTTTTGCCCATCTCGGCCACTGCTAAAGGGGTACTCTGGGTCATCTTCTTCGGATTGGCCAAGACCTTCCAGTATGCCGGCATCTCTATTTTAGGGGTCGAAGGCTATCGCCGCATCAAAGCCCGCCTCACCCGCAAGAAATCCTCCGAAATGTAGGGACAGCGCGTGCTCTGTCCGTTCAGGGCGCAACCCGGCCCAGACCCTCAGCATCTGCCCCAGCGCACCATATAATAACAAGCGGCGAGACTTTTGGCCTCGCCGCTTGTGCGTCTTTACCCTTTATAAATCAGTGCTTATTCTTTTTTACATGATCTCAATCACCTTCGACTCTTTCTTGAGCTCTTGGGCCGACTTCTTGGGAAGCACCACGGTCAGTACGCCATTCTCTACGCTGGCTGCAATCTTTTCGCGATCAACGTCCTCAGGCAGCAACAGCGTCTGGTGGAATTTGGTGTACGAGAACTCGCGGCGCAGGTAGTGGCCCGTCTCTTTGTTCTCTTCGGTGTTTTCGGTCTTCTTCTCGAGGGCAACCACAAGGTTCTCCTCATCATCAAGAGTAACTTTGAAGTCATCTTTGGTCATGCCGGGGGCGGCAAGCTCCACGTCATATTCCTTTTCTTTCTCGATCACGTTAATTGCCGGTGCAGTTGCGTTGAACTTGGGCATGATGTCGGTGTCAAAAAGTGTGTTGAACACGTCGGGTAACCAGTTTTGATTTCTTCTTGCGAGTAACATAGTTCTAATCTCCTATTCTTTAAGTTGTTTATAAAATCAGTTTTTTGTTCTCCTGCTCTGCGTTTTGCTTTGCAGGTTCACTGTTGAATATTGCAAACTGTGTGCCACCTTGCAATGCCATTATTGATAGGTGACAAACGTGGACAATTTGGCCATAATACTGACAAATTTTCGCCTAACCACTTGAAAATCAAGACAAAATGACATTCTCGTTTCGGGCCCTTTGTGTTTAATATCGCTTTTTTCTCCTCTCCTGATTATCTTCGCCCACACCACCTCTCCGAGCCCGCCGATCCCTCCAAACCCTCCGAGTTCTCCGAGTTCTCTGAGTTCTCTGAGTTGTCCGAGTCCTCCGGGTTCTCTGAGCCCTCCGAATTAACGTTTGCAGTATGATACAAAACCACTTAAAAATAAGAAATATGCTCAAGACCAATCACATAATCAACATTCAACCCACAAAATTCCATCATTTCCCTACTTTCCCATTTTTCCCAAAATTCCCAGATTTTCCCTTTTTCCCGCTTTTCCACTTTTTCCCACGCTTCCCCTCCATCCCGTTAGCGCATCCAAAACAACTAGAACATCTAGATTATCTAGAACTGAAAACTGACAACTGATTACTGACAACTGAAAACTGAAAACTGACAACTGATGATTTCCCGCTTTTCCCGTTTTTCCAAAAAGATCCAAAATTCTCAACCATCCCATCCGAGTCCTCCAAGCCCCCCGCCCTCCAAGCCCCGTTAGGGGCGTGTGATAATAGGCAGGGGTGGAGCGAAGCGAAACCCCTGTATATAGGAACCATTAAATATTAGCCCCGTAGGGGCGACAGAAAATAATGATAAGAAATTTGTTCTATATATTTGCAAGATTTCTTCTAAAGCACCCAGCTCCCATTTGCACCTTGCGCTTTTTTTCACTAACTTTGTGTTCTAATCATTATTATGTGTCGATGAAAGCACTCAGAACTATATTTTTCAACGTGATACTGATTGTGACGGCGATGGTGCCAAAGGCTGCAACGGCCCAGGTGCCCGACAGCATTCAGGCTTCCACACTCCTCATGCCGCTCATCTTTGAGCGCCAATACACCCCCGACTCCTTGCTCACGCTGCCGCAACTCGATATGCCTGCACCCAATGCTCCGCTCACACTAGGTGTCGACAATGCCTGGCTCAAGGCGGCTAAGACCCAGCGCCAGCGCGAGAATGCCCTCCGCTATGGCGCGATGATGCTTAATCCTGAACTGGTGCGCTATAACCTGGCTACACTGCCTGAGCCACCAGACGAGTATGCTGTGGGGGCCGACCTCGAGAAGAGCCGATTGGTAATTACTCCTGTGGTCACAGAACCTGTGATAGTAGAGGTCGAGCCGGTGGAACTCAAGCAGCGCAACTGGTTGCATACCTTTGTGGCTTCGCTGCATTTCACGCAGGCTTATGTGAGCGATAACTGGTATCAGGGAGGCGAGAACAATATCAATGCCCTGCTCGATGTGCTATGGGAGTGCAACCTCAATCAGGTCCTTCACCCCAAGTGGCTCTTCAACAACTCGCTCCAGTACAAGCTGGGCGTAATGACAGCCCACAACGACTCGCTACGCAACTATGCCATCAACGAAGACAACTTCCAGTTCTCCTCCCAGTTGGGTTACAAGGCAGTGAAGAACTGGTACTACTCAGCCACCTTGCTCTTCAAGACACAGTTCTTCAACAACTATAAGTCCAATACCAGCACCATGACTGCCTCGTTTCTCTCGCCTGCCGAGTTGAATCTGGGTCTTGGTATGACCTATAACTATAAGGACCAGTACGAGACCAAGACGTTCACGCTGTCGATTGCACCGCTGTCATATAACCTGAAGATTTGCCGCGACATCGACCGTCTCGATCCCACTACCTTTGGCATCGATGCCGGACACCACACCAAACACAACTTCGGTTCTAACCTTGAGGCAAAACTCAACTGGAAAATACGCAACAACATCATTTGGACTTCGAGACTCTATGCCTTTACCAACTATGAGTATGTCCAAGGCGACTGGGAGAACACCTTCGACTTCTCCATCACCCGGCATCTCAATACCAAACTCTATGTGCACCTGCGCTACGACAAGTCGCGGCCTTGGCATGCCGACTGGAAGTACTGGCAACTCAAGGAAATCCTGAGTTTCGGTCTCACTTATCGCATTGCAACCAACTGACGCATGAATCGATTCTCGAAATATCTGATAACGGCCGCTTGGGCATTGCTCATGAGCCTTAACATCACAGCAGCCGACATTCCTGAGCAGTCGGTGGTGCTGCCGGGCATCGACACTGAACTGATGAAACAGCGCTTTGCCGAGAGCGATATGCAGCCACTCGAGGGTATCTGGTACTATCCCGACGAGGAGATGACCATAGCCATCGAGAAGTGGAAGGGCGAGCACAACATTGGCTACCGACTCATTCTGCTCGAGAGTACCGACCTGGAATTGCTGCCGGGTACCGTGATGGGTTTCATCGAGGAGAG
>JAEEVB010000142.1 GCA_016287065.1 Muribaculaceae bacterium | reverse complement strand
CTATCATAAACCCCAAGTCGGGCACCGACAACAAGGCCGGAGTACCCGAACTCATTGATAAAATCATCGACAAGACCCGTTTTCAGGTCGATTTGCGCTGGGTCGAGAAATTTGGCGACGCCAAGCGATTTGGCCAGGAGGCCGTTGAGAAAGGTTACGACGGCGCAATCGCCATTGGCGGCGACGGAACCGTCAACGGTGTGGCAACAGCCCTCATCAATTCGCCCGTAGCCATGGCCGTGGTGCCCTGCGGCTCGGGCAACGGACTGGCACGACACCTGAACCTCCCTCTCAAGATCAGCAAAGCGCTCGAACTCATCAACGAAGACCGCGTCAAGGAGTTCGACTACGGCACGCTCAACGGCATGCCCTTCGTGTGCACCTGCGGCTGCGGTTTCGATGCGCAGGTGGCCTACAAGTTCGCTTGTGCCGGCAAGCGTGGTTTTGTAACCTATGTCAAGGAGGCGCTCTCGCAGTACATCAGCTACGGCGGCGACAACATCGAGCTCGACCTCGACGGCAAGATTGTCAAGGAGAAAGCCTTTGTCGTGGCGTGTTGCAACGCCGCACAATATGGCAACAACTCCTTCATCGCTCCACATGCCGGCATGCAAGACGGCATGCTCGACATCACCGTCATCTCCCCCTTCCGCTTCTACTCGGTCCCCGTTATGGGACTGCGCCTGTTCATGGGCAATATCGACAAGAACCATCATGTGCGCATCTACCGTGCCAAGCACATCAAGATGCACCGCGAGACTGCCGGACCCATGCACATCGATGGCGATCCCATCAACATGCCCAACGACCTCGACATTCGCTGTCACGAGGGAGGCATTCGCATCTTTGTGGGCGAGAAAGGCGAGAACAACCGCCCATAACACCCGCAACAAGCCCTTTTCGACTTATCATTTCCACTTTTTTAGCCACATTAAATATAAAATGTGGCTTTTTTCTTGCTTTTTATAAGATTTTGCAGTAAATTCGTAGGTTAATAATAACTATAATAATACTAGCATAACCTAACTCTTATTCATTATCTGCAATGAGTTATCTGAAATTCGATAAAAATCTGATGATTAATCTGGAGCAGTCGCTTCCTAAGGAAATGCTTCGCACAAATCAGTCAGGTGCCTACAACTGTACCACCATTGTAGGTTGCAACACACGCAAGCAGCATGGTCTGCTCGTCATTCCCATCCCTGAACTCGATGATAACAGCCATGTGCTGCTCTCAACGCTCGATGAAACCGTCATCCAGCACGATGCTCCCTTCAACCTGGGTATCCACAAGTATCAGGGCAATGTATTCAGCCCCAACGGGCACAAGTACATACGCGAGTACGACTGTGAACGCCTACCAACCCACACCTTCCGCGTGGGCGGCGTCATCCTCAAGCGACAGAAGATTTTCATCACCAATGAGAACCGCATCCTCATCAGCTACACCCTGGTCGATGCACACTCCAAGACCACACTCCAGTTCCGCCCGTTCCTCGCCTTCCGCAACGCCAACGACCTGTGCGTGGAGAACAATGTGGCAAGTCGCGACTACCACGAGGTGAAAAACGGCATCGCCACTTGCATGTACGAAGGTTATCCCACTCTCTACATGCAAATGAGCAAGAAACCCACCTTTGTCTTCGACCCGCACTGGTACAAGGGCATCGAGTACATCAAGGATCAGGAACGTGGCATCCCCTACACCGAGGACCTCTATGTGCCTGGCTACTTTGAGGTCGACATCAAGAAGGGCGAGACCATCATCTTCTCGGCGGGCATCAGCGAAGTCGACACATCCAAGCTGGCCGACATGCACGAGGAGGAAATCAAACTGCGAACTCCGCGCACCAGTTTCTATAACTGCCTCAAAAACAGTGCCAAGCAATTCTATATCACCAATGCCGACGGGCACTACATCCTGGCCGGTTATCCCTGGTTCAAGATTCGCGCCCGCGACGAGTTCATGGCACTGCCCGGATGCACCCTGTCAAACCATCACAGGCCCGACTTCGAGCGCATCATGGACACCGCTGCACTAGCCTTTGATGTGTGGATGGAATCGGGCAAGCTCGACAAGCACCTCAAGGGGCTTGACCTGCCCGATGTGCCGCTGTGGGCCATCTGGGCCATTCAGCGCTACTCCAAGGACACCAGCAACGACAATGCCCGTGAACGCTATGGCAAACTCATGCGCAACCTGCTCAACTTCATCATCGACGGTCGCCACCCCAACCTCAAAGTAGAGAGCAACGGACTGGTGAGCACCGATGGCACCAAAAAGCCCATGTCGTGGATGAACTCCACCCACCCCGACGGGTCGCCCATGATTCCTCGCACAGGCTTCCTTGTCGAATTCAACGCTTTGTGGTACAATGCACTCAAGTTCCTTGCCGAACTCTATGAGAACGACAAGAAAGCCGCTAAAGATGTGGCACAATGGAACAAGATTGCCGAGAAAGCCGAGGCTGCTTTCATCGAAACTTTCCTGAGCGACTACGGATATCTCTACGACTATGTCAACGGCACTTATACCGACCTCAGCGTCAGGCCCAACATGGTCATTGCCGCTGGCATGGACTACTCGCCTCTCGACCGCCGTCAGCGCAAGCGCGTGCTCGATGTGGTCACCCGTGAGCTGCTCACACCCAAAGGACTGCGCACACTCAGTCCCAAGAGCTGGGGCTACAAGCCTTGGTACCTTGGCAACCCCGACGAACGCCAGCAGGCCTACTACAACGGCTCGGCGCGCCCATGGCTCATGGGATTCTACTGCCATGCCTATTTCAAGGTGTTCGGCATCGGTGGACTCTCATTTGTCGAGCGCATGATGATTGGATTCGAGGACGAGATGACCCAAGGCGGCATTGGCACCCTCTCAGAGCTCTACGACGGCAACCCGCCATTCATTGGCCGTGGTGCCGTGAGTTTCGCTGCCAATGTAGGCGGCATCTTGAGAGTGCTCCGCCTGCTCAAGAACCTCGACACTTAACTTAACTGAAACCTTTTAATAGTCAACTATATACTCTTAGATATGAAAGCATTAATGTTTGGATGGGAGTTTCCTCCTCACATTCTTGGCGGACTCGGAACGGCAAGTTACGGTCTCACAAAGGGAATGGCCCAGAATGGCGACATGGACATCACCTTTGTCATTCCTAAGCCCTGGGGCGACGAACCCAAGGACTTCGCTAAAATCATTGGCGCCAACTGCACCCCTGTGGCTTGGCGCGATGTCAACTGGGACTATGTCGAAAGCCGCATCGGCAATGTGATGAATCCGCAGACCTACTACGACCTGCGCGACCACATCTACAGCGACTTCAACTACATGCACACCAACGACCTGGGATGCATCGAGTTCTCTGGACGATACCCCGAAAACCTACTCGAGGAAATCAACAACTACTCCATCGTGGCAGGCGTCATCGCACGCACCGTGAACTGCGACATTATTCACTCGCACGACTGGCTCACCTACCCTGCTGGCATCCACGCTAAGCAGGTCACCGGCAAGCCGCTCGTCATTCATGTGCATGCCACCGACTTCGACCGCAGCCGCGGCAATGTCAACCCCACCGTGTTCAACATCGAGCGCGATGGCATGATGCACGCCGACCACATCATCACCGTGAGCAACCTCACGCGGCAAACGGTCATCGACAAGTATGGTATCCCTGCCTACAAGGTCACAACCGTGCACAATGCAGTGGAACCGCTCAACGAGGAGTTGCTTAACCTGCAGGCGCCTCCGGGCAAGACGAGCAAGGTGGTCACCTTCCTGGGACGCATCACCATGCAAAAGGGGCCCGAGTACTTCGTCGAGGCTGCTGCCCAAGTGCTCAGCAAGGTGCATAATGTGCAGTTTGTCATGGCTGGTAGCGGCGACATGATGGAGAAGATGATTCGCCTCGTGGCACGCCGCGGCATCAGCGACCGATTCCATTTCACCGGCTTCCTCAAGGGCAAGCAGGTCTACGAGATGCTCAAGGCAAGCGATGTCTACATCATGCCCTCGGTGAGCGAGCCATTCGGAATTTCGCCGCTCGAAGCCATGCAGATGGGCGTGCCTTCCATTATCTCCAAGCAGTCGGGCTGCGCCGAGATTCTCGAGAATGTCATCAAGGTCGACTACTGGGACACCAACGCCATCGCCGACGCCATCTACTCAATCATCAAGTATCCAGCCATGTTCAAGCAACTGCAGGAGCAGGGACTCGAAGAGGTCAACCAGATTGTGTGGAAGAAAGCCGGCGCCAAGGTCATCGACATCTATCACAGTCTCATCGGCTAAATAGCACTACACTTTTTTATCAGAATAATAACTCACTAAAGATATACGACAATGAAAGCCATTTGTTTCTATTTTCAAATACACCAGCCGTTCCGCCTCAAGAACTACCGATTCTTCGACATTGGTAACGACCACTACTACTACGATGACTTTGCCAACGACGAAATCATCACCCGCATAGCACAGCGCTCCTACCTGCCCGCCAACGAGATGCTGCTCGACATGATCAAGCAGTATGGCAACAAGTTCAAGGTAGCTTTCTCCATCAGCGGCACGGCGCTTGAGCAGCTCGAGATCTATGTGCCCGAATTCATCGACTCCATGAAGGAACTGGCCGACACCGGCTGCGTCGAGTTCCTCAGCGAGACCTATGCGCACTCGCTCGCCTCGCTCGAAGACCCCGAGGAGTTCATTATGCAAGTAAAGGAGCACGACAAGAAGATTTATCAGCTCTTTGGACAGCACCCCAAGGTGTTCCGCAACACCGAGCTCATCTACAGCGACGACATCTCGGCACTCGTTGCATCCATGGGATTCAAGGGAGCCATCACCGATGGTGCCAAGCACATCCTGGGCTGGAAGTCGCCTAACTACATCTATGCTTCGGCACTTGCGCCCAAACTCAAGCTCATGCTCAAGAACTCCAAGTTGAGCGACGACATCAGCTTCCGTTTCAGCAACTATGAGTGGGAATCCTACCCCCTCACTGCCGACAAATACATCGACTGGATTGCACAGCTCCCCGACGATGAGCAAATCATCAACCTCTTCATGAACTATGAGACCTTTGGCGAACTTCAGCCGCGCGAGAGTGGCATCTTCGACTTCATGAAGGCGCTCCCACGATTCGCTGCCAAGAAGGGCATCGAGTTCTGGACACCCAGCGAGGTACTCGCCAAGCTCAAACCTGTGAGCCAGCTTGCCGTGCCATTCCCCATGTCGTGGGCCGACGAGGCACGCGACACCAGCGCTTGGCTCGGCAACACACTACAGACCGAAGCTGTCAAGAAACTCTACTCCATTGCCGAACGCGTGCACCTCTGCCAGGACCGCCGCATCAAGCAAGACTGGTACTACCTCCAGGCAAGCGACCATTTCTTCTATATGAGCACCAAACACAGCAGCGACGGCTCAGTGCACTCGCACTACAGCCCCTACGAGTCGCCCTACGCTGCCTTCACCAACTATATGAATGTGCTCAGCGACTTCATGATTCGTGTGCGTGAACAGTTCCCCGAGAACATCGAGAACGAGGAACTCAACTCACTCCTGCTCACCATTCGCAATCAGGAGAACGAAATCGAGCAGCTCAACCGCGAGGTAGAGATGATGCGTCGCAACATCGTCAAGGACACCACCGGCGACTTCCCCGTCAACCCCGACGACGAAAAGCCCGTTGAGGCCCCTGCTCCCAAAAAGGCTCCAGCCAAGAAACCCGCCACCAAAAAGGCTCCCGCCAAGAAACCAGCCACCAAGAAACCTGTGGCAAAGAAAGCAGAGCCCAAGAAACCGGCGGCAAAGGCCTCTGAGAAACCAGCTGCTAAGAAACCTGCAGCAAAAAAAACCGCTACTAAGAAACCCGCTCCCAAGAAAAAAGCCTAAAACCGACTTTTACCCAATTCGGTCATTCGCATCGAGGGGGTTAACCAATAACTGATATTTTATCTCAAAACCAATCAGGGCTGGCGGTGATGCCAGCCCTGATTGTTACTATTTGATTGAACTATCTAGAACATCTAGAACGGCTAGAACATCTAGAGTGTCTAGAAAATCTAGAACCTTCAACTGAAAATTGAAAATTGACAACTGACAACTGATAACTGATAACTGATAACTGATAACTGAAAACTGATAACTCTATAAC
>JAEEVB010000141.1 GCA_016287065.1 Muribaculaceae bacterium | reverse complement strand
CGCTTTGCCACGCTCTATCCCCTGCACTTGTTACTCACTCTGGCCATGGCTTGTTACTTAGGAGTGGATTGTAAGTTTTGGGTCAATGTTTTTTTGCTTCAGAGCTGGTTCACCGATAAAACCATGTGGTTTTCTTATAATGGTCCATCATGGTTTATGTCATCGCTTGTTTTTTGCTACCTGTTTTATTCCTTGTTTAACTACTGGAGTTATAAATTAAAGCCTGTTGTTATGCTGTCTGCCCTTACTGTAGCCACGGTAATGTTGATGGTTAGTTATTATTTTATTTCACCTGATATAAGACATTGGTTCTTCTATTTGTTCCCTCCGGCAAGATTAATTCCGTTTGGATTGGGAGTTGTACTTGCTCGCTTTTGTAGAGGTGATCTAATGAGAGGTTCAGCATGTGTGTGGAACTGGTTATCGATAGGTGCATTTGTGCTTGTGATAGCTATCATTCTGAGTCCTAGGACAGACGTGTTGCCTTGGGAGTATTTCCTGTCGGTTGTGTGGCTCATTCCGCTGGCGTTTCTTATTGTGGTGCTGAGCCAGGCTGAGCAAAAAGGCTCAATTGTGACTCGAATACTGTCGTGGAAACCACTGGCATGGCTGGGTGATATCAGTTTTGAAATATATATGTGGCAGGTGTTAGTAAGCATCATTGTGGGCAAGTTGGCAGTGTTGATGGTTGGTCACCAGTTTTTGCCTGAAGTTAATATTGTCGTGATTCTGGCTCTATTGATTCCTATTGCATGGGCAACTCATCGTTATTTTACGATACCTGTTGCCAAACGTCTCAGGCTTCATTAGAATCTTTTTCCTTAGAATTGATTTTTTTCTGCATTTTTTGCAACAAAATGGGGTGTGGTTGCGTCTAATAGATGAAGCAACCCACCAAGCTAGTGGTACGACATGGGTTAAAAAGCATTTTAATTGTTGCTTTTTTGCCAAAAAATCAAAACGTGAACCATTTGCTTGGCCGAAAAGGAGTGGTGATTGCTGAAATATAAGTAAATTCGCATAACAAATAGACTAAACTTAAAGGTAAAAATGAAAAAGATTGTAATGTTCACATTGAGTTGCGTCCTGGCCACCATCATGGCACAGGCGCAGTTTCATGTGAAATGCCAAGTGAACGATGCAACAGGCGTGGGCGAACCCTATGCCACGGTGCGCATTTTCAACGAGAGTGATACAACCAAGGTCGTGGTGACGGGAGTCACCGAAGACGACGGCAGTTTTGACCAGGTGCTGAGCAAGAATGGTCGTTATGTGTTGAAAGTGACCGCTGTGGGCAAGAAAGAGGCCCGCAAGGAGTTCAGCGTTTCGCAGGCCAAACCTAATGCGCTGCTGGGTGACATTGTGCTCGAGGAAGCTCCCAATGTGCTGGCAGGCGTTACCGTCACTGCTCAGAAACCGCTGGTGCGCACTGAGATTGACCGTATTGCCTACGATGTTGAGAGCGATGCCGACAGCCGCACCAATAATGTGCTCGACATGCTCAAGAAAGTGCCCATGGTCACGGTCGACGGCCAGGACGAGATACGCGTCAAGGGGTCTACATCTTTCAAGGTATATCGCAATGGCCATCCCGATCCGGCACTTAGTGGCCAGAACATGAAGGAGATTCTCAAGGCCGTGCCCGCAAGCATGATCAAGAAGATTGAGGTCATTACCGACCCGGGTGCCAAATATGATGCCGAGGGAACCAGTGCCATTCTCAATATAGTTATGGCCAGTTTTGGTGGTGATGGCAGCGGCAACGCGCAGACGATGAACGGTGTGACTGGTACCGTGGGCGTGGGTGTGGACAACACCGGCAGCATGAACGGCAATGCCAACATCACTTCGCAGATTGGAAAAGTGGTTACCTCGCTCAACTATGGCTATCACGGCCGCAACCGTCACGGTGGCCACAACATCAGCGAGAGTGAGCACACCTATACCGACAGCGGCAACACGCTCTATAGCGACAACGATTCGCGTGCCAAGGTTAATGTTCACTATGGCGAACTCAGTGCCAGCTGGGAACCTGACACCATCAACCTGGTGTCGCTCTCGTTCGGCGGTTTTTACTATGATTACCGTGGCGACGGCATTAGCCACAACAGTATGAGTGACCGCGATGGCAACATCTTGTATAAGTACACCACGATAGGCCGTGCACCTAAAGGCGACTTCTATGATTTGCACGGACGCCTTGACTATCAGCACAGGCTGCGCAACCCAGGTGAGACGCTTACGCTGAGCTACATGCTCTCGACCAACCATAGCGGCAACAAGACCATCAGTTCGTTTACCGACATGCTCAACTGCCCGTTCCCTTATACAGGACAAGCTAATGACACCAAGGAGAACTTCATGGAGCACACCTTGCAGTTCGACTGGACTCGCCCCTTTGCCAAATATCACCAGATTGAAACGGGTGTGAAATACATTAACCGCCTGAACAAGAGTGAGGCTTTCTTTGACTACACGGGAATGCCCGAACTCAACAATACCACCCTCTTCAACCATCGCACCCATGTGGCGGCTGCCTACCTGAGTTACCGCTTCAGCAAAAACAATTGGACTACTCGCGCCGGCTTGCGCTATGAATATAGCCGACTCAATGCCGAGTTTCCTGACGGCAGGCAGAGCAATTATCACCGTAACTTGAACGACTGGGTGCCTGACCTGAGCGTGGAGTATAAGTTCGACTGGGCCCATAGCCTGAAACTCAACTACAGCACCACCATTCAGCGTCCCGGCATCAGCTATTTGAATCCTGCTATTCAGGAGAGCCCCACGAGCCGCACCTTCGGCAACCCGCACCTGAGCAGTTCGCGCAACCACTCCATTGCGCTCACCTACATGCAAATAGGCACGAAACTCACCTTTAGCGTCAGTCCCAGTATTTCGTTCAGCACCAACCAGATTACAGGTGTGCAGTTCACCGAGGGCGATGTGCTGGTTTCAACCTATGCCAACACACTCAAGAGTCGCAACCTGGGCATGAACGGATTTGTGCAGTGGACCATTAGTCCCACCACCAGCTTCACCTTTAATGGAAATGTGGGTCACGCTACTTATGAGAGCAAGGAGTTAGGCTTGAAAAACAAGCGCTGGAACTCGTTCTTCTATGCGCAGCTCAACCAGCAACTGCCCTGGAAACTGCGCCTGAGCGCGAGTGGTGGCGAGTGGAACGGCGGCATCAACGGATTGTATGGCTACAACGGTGGCAGTTGGTTCTATAACCTGGGCTTGCAGCGCTCGTTCCTGAAAGAAGACAGGCTTACTGTTCGTCTCAGTGCCGACAACTTCTTGAATTCAAGCAAGTTCAGTACATTCAAGTCGCACACGCATCAGGGCGACTATACCGGAGTGAGCACCAGCAAGTGGCTGTCTCGTGGATTCAGAATCAGCGTGAGCTACCGCTTCGGTTCGCTCAAGGCTCAGGTGAAGAAGTCGGCCAAGACCATCGAGAACGACGATGTGGTGGGCGGCGCAAGCCAAGGTGGCCAAGGTGGCCAGCAAGGCGGTGGTCAGCCGCAAGGCATGGGCAACTAATAGGCCCCAAAAATCAGATAAGAATCAACCCCGGCAATTATTGTTGGGGTTGATTTATTGCCCCACAAGGTGTTACAAGCAGGGTGTCATATACAATGGAAGGTAAAGAATGTGCTCATCCTGTTTCAGCTCACCTGTGTGAAGAATCATGGGAGTGGCTAGATAGTTGCTATATTTCTTGAGAAATTTGTCAATGGATGAGTGTGTATATCTCGAAGTTGATTTCACCTCAATTGGAATAATGTTGTGCCGACTTGTGACTTCGGGTTTCCTAATCAAAAAGTCAATTTCCATGGTCTCTTGAGAGCTCTCTTTTGAATAGCTCGAGAAGAAATATAGTTCATGGCCACTTGCTCGCAACATTTGGGCTACGGCGTTTTCAATCAACATGCCTTTGTTGATTTCGAGTTTCCCTAACATCAACTTGCGAAAGAGTGACGCATCGGTGGCCTCTTTCTCGTCAAATGCCAAACTGATGAGTAGCCCTGTGTCGCCCATATAGCATTTGAGCGTTGAGTCATCAATCTTGAGACGCAACCCAATAGAAGGTTCAGAAGCGGCATAGCACATGTTAACGATCATAGACTCCTCTAACCAGAAGAACGAACTCTCATAGTCGCGGAAGCGTGCACCACTTTTCAATGATGAAAGTCGGAATTTCTTTTCATGTTTTTGTAACTGCCCTGGCAGCGTGTTGAAGATTTGCACCACTTTGCGCTCGGCCCCTTCGGCGTATTTTCTCATGTCGGAGCGGTAGAGTTCCACTATGTCGTGTTTCGTGCGTTCGGTATGCTCAAAGCTTCGTGTGGTAGCATATTCGTTCACTGCCTGCGGCATGCCGCCAACGATGATATACTGGCGGAAATAGTCCATGGCGCGTCGATGAAGTGCAGGGCTCAGAGGCTTCATTTGTTCAAAACACTCGCGGATGTACGGCATTAGCATCTCATCGCCCATTGCCCACAAGAACTCTTCGAAATCCATTGGATACATCTTGATGCGCCGTTCTTCTGATGGAATCAAGATGTCCTTGACATTCTTGTTGATGCTCATCAACGACCCTGTCTCGATGTAGTCATATCGGCCATCGGCCACCAAGTGTTTAATTGCTGCCCTTGCTGGCGGGTAGAACTGGATTTCATCAAAGATGAACAATGTATCGCGTTCTTTCAATGTCACTCGATAGAACAAAGCGAGGTGTGAAAAGAAAGCGTCCAGATCGGTTAAGTAGTCCTCAAAAAAGCCGATAATATCGCGTGGAACATTAGAGAAATCAATCAGCACATAAGAGGCATATTCATGCTTGGCGAATGCCTCGACAATATAACTTTTGCCCACACGCCGAGCACCATCAATCAGCAAAGCAACCTTTCCTTTCTCTAATTGCCTCCATTTTAGAAGTTTATCATAAATTTTGCGTCGCATATTACACCATTCCAAGTTTATTGTTTTTGCAAAAATACACCATTCCAAGAGATAATGCAATGGTGTTTCTACACAAAACCAAATAATTAACACTATTTTAACAATTAAGTGGTGCGAAGTAACTATTCACACTTTTTATGTTCAGGGCAAAGGGCTGCTCTTGACTAACTGCTGGAATGGGGTTTATTTTTTGCCCCAGGGACATTGCTTGACTTTGCCCATGAGGTCGACGATCTTCTTGCGGCGCTTGATCATGTAGCCGGTTGGATGAGCCGAGTCGAACTTGATGGGGTTGGGCAGCGATGAGGCGATGAGTGCGCACTCGTTCTTGGTGAGCCGTGAGGCGTCTTTATTGAAGTTGATGTGTGCCACGGCCTGTACGCCATAGATACCGTCGCCCATCTCAATGGAGTTGAGATACACTTCCATGATGCGCTTCTTGCCCCAGATGTGCTCGATGAGGAAGGTGAAGTAGGCCTCCAAACCCTTGCGCACCCAGCTGTGGCCAGGCCACAGGAACACATTTTTGGCGGTCTGTTGCGAAATGGTGCTGGCACCGCGTTCGCGGCCACCGCGCAAGGCTTCGAGCCGTGCCAGATAGATTTGTTCGAAGTCGAAGCCATGGTGCTGTTCAAACAGGTTGTCCTCGCTGGCAATCACTGCCTGGGGCATGTTGTGGGTGATGCTGTCGAGGGGCACCCACTCGTGGTTGATGGCGGTGTTCTTGCCGGTGAACAGGTTGCCTGCGCTTTTCATGACCATGAGCGGTGTGTAGTAGACGGGCATCCACTTGAGCACGACCACGGCGGTGATGCTCGATACAAAGAAGAATATCAGGGCATAACCTATCCAACGCAATATTTTCTTGAAAATGTTCACAATAATGGCTTCTTTGAATAATCGCCGCAAAATTAGTACAAGGCGAGCGAAAAAACAAACTTGTTCGAGTTTTTCCAAACGAGCGGGAGCAAATCTTTTTTTGTTCAGCGGCGCTACAATAATCTCTCACAAAGCTGGTGGCACGCAAAGCCGCGTGGTGCGTGGTTATTTTTTCATTGAAGGCGAGGGTGGCGGACAGGGCACGCGCTGACTGAGCTCGCTGATCGCACACCGCTCTGGCGAGCGACTCTTGCTGCTCGCTCAGCCGAGCTAAAGGTTGTCCCTACATTTTGACACGAACCACAAATGCCAGTGGAATGTCAGAGATCTCGGAGAACTCAGAGAACTCGGGATGGAGGGGATGGGTGGGATGGAGGGGAAAGATGAAACTTTTGGGAAAGTTGGGAAAAGTTTCAATGC
>JAEEVB010000140.1 GCA_016287065.1 Muribaculaceae bacterium | reverse complement strand
GCGTTGGCATCAAGGAGCGCCGCTTACTGAAGAAGAATGTAGGTTCGTCGTACCTGGGTATTCAGGCAGTGAACAAGCTGCTCCAGGAGACAGGGACAAACCCCGAGGAAATAGACCTCGTGATATGCCCCACATCGAACCCCGACTACCGTTTCCCGTCGACAGCCTCGATTATTGCTCACGGGTGCGGCATCGACAAAGGCGGAGCTTATGCCTACGACATTCAGGCAGCGTGTGCCGGTTTTGTAGTGGGTCTTAACGATGCCAAAGCCTATGTCTCAGCCGGCATGTATAAAAAGGTGATAGTTGTCTCGGCCGAGAAAATGTCGAGCATGACCGACTATGAGGACCGTGCCACCTGTCCCTTGTTTGGTGACGGCGCCGGTGCCATGCTCATAGAGCCCACCGAAGAAGAGTTGGGCATCATAGACGGCATTTTCCATGTCGATGGCAGCGGACTCGAACACCTCGTGTTCAAAGCAGGCGGCTCGGCTTATCCGGCCACACACGAATCGATTGATGCGCGTGAGCACTACATCTATCAGGAAGGCCGTGCGGTGTACAAGCATGCCGTGATCGACATGTTGACCTCGACCCGCGACGTGATGAAGCGCAACAACCTCACGCACAACGACATTCAGTGGTTCGTGCCTCATCAGGCCAACCTGCGCATCATCGAGGCAGTGGGCGACCGTCTGGGCATTGCTCCCGAGAAGGTGCTGGTCAACATCCAGCATGTGGGCAACACAAGTGCGGCATCAATCCCCATCTGCATGGATGAGAACAAAGACAAGCTCAAGAAAGGCGACAAGATTATTCTCACCGCTTTTGGCGCTGGCTTCACTTGGGGCGCATCCTACCTCATTTGGGGATAAACCCTGAGGGCAAAACTCAAGGAATCATTCACCATTTCGCCGAAATGATGAATTTGACCGAATAGCAAAAAATGCATCACAACCTTAACCATCGAGGTGATGCGTTTTTTGTTTGTTTAAACGACAAATTACAACACTTTTATTTCACAGATTTATGCATCGCGCTGGTTTTGTAAATATCGTTGGAAACCCCAATGTGGGCAAGTCTACCCTGAGCAACCTGCTTGTGGGTGAGAAACTCTCTATCATCACGAGCAAAGCGCAGACCACACGCCACCGCATCATGGGCATCGTGAACGGCGACGACTATCAGATTGTGTTCAGCGACACGCCCGGTGTGCTCAAGCCCAAGTTCAGGTTGCAGCAGAGCATGCTCGAGTACTCGACCGGCGCATTGGTAGATGCCGACATCCTGCTCTATGTGACCGACGTGATCGAGTCGCCCACCAAGAACCAGGAATTTCTAGACAAGGTGGCGAAAGAGAAGATACCCATCTTACTGGTCATCAACAAGATTGACCTGCTCAAGGGACAGGATGAACTGGTGAAACTGGTGGAACAGTGGAAGGAACTGCTGCCCAGCGCCGAGATCTACCCCACCAGCGCTCTGGTGAACTTTAATGTAGACCAACTCATGAAGCGCATCATAGAGTTGCTGCCCGAGAGTCCACCCTACTTTGGCAAGGACGCTCTCACCGACCGCAACGCACGTTTCTTCGTGACCGAAATCATACGCGAGAAAATCCTGCTCACCTATGACAAAGAAGTACCCTATGCCACACAGGTCATCGTAGAGAAATTTGACGAGACCGAGACCAGCATCCATATAATGGCGGTGGTGTATGTGGAGCGCGACAGCCAGAAGGGCATCATCATAGGTCACAAGGGCAGCAAGCTCAAGCATGTGGGAATAGAGTCGAGGAAAGACATCGAGAAATTCTTTGACAAGCATGTTCACCTCGACCTCTACGTGAAAGTGGAGAAAGACTGGCGCAACCAGGAGAACAAACTGCGCGCCTTTGGTTATATCGAATAACACAACGCTAAACATCTAAACGCTAAACCTCGTTTCATCACTCGTGATAAAACGAATAAACAAAAAATTATGGGAAGACTCGTTGCTATCGTAGGACGCCCCAATGTGGGCAAATCCACCTTATTTAACCGGCTCACGCAGACCCGTGCAGCCATTGTGAACGACACCAGTGGCACCACCCGCGACCGCCAGTATGGCAAAATGGAGTGGTGCGGCATGGAGATGTCGGTGGTCGACACCGGCGGCTGGGTCGTGAACAGTGACGACATCTTTGAAGAGGAAATCAACAAGCAGGTGCAGCTCGCCATCGAGGAAGCCGACGTGATTCTGTTTATGGTCGATATCAAGAACGGTATCACCGACCTCGACGACCACGTGGCAGCCATCCTGCGCCAGAGCAAAAAACCCGTGATTGTGGTGGCCAACAAGGCCGACAACAACGAGGGACTGTACGGTGAAGCCGAGTTCTACTCTTTGGGATTGGGCACACCCTACTCCATCTCAGCCATCAACGGCAGCGGGACAGGTGACCTGCTCGACGAGGTAGTGCGCATCATGCCCGAAAAGAAAGAGGAAGAGGTCGACGAAGAGATTCCGCGCTTTGCCATCGTGGGCAGGCCAAATGCAGGCAAATCGTCGCTCATCAACTCCCTCATGGACGAGCAGCGCAACATCGTGACCGACATAGCCGGAACCACACGCGACAGCATCTACTCGCGCTACAACAAATTTGGCTTCGACTTCTACCTGGTCGACACCGCCGGCATCCGCAAGAAGGCCAAGGTAAACGAGGACATCGAGTACTACTCGGTGCTGCGCAGCATCAGGGCCATCGAGTATAGCGACGTGTGCATCCTGCTTATCGACGCCACACGTGGCATCGAGTCGCAAGACGTGAACATCTTCTCAATTATCGAGAAGAACCGCAAAGGCCTTGTGGTGCTGGTGAACAAGTGGGATGTGGCCGAGCACAAGTCGCAACAGTCGATCGACCACTTCATCGCCACCATTCGCGACCGCTTTGCCCCGTTTACCGACTTCCCCATCATCTTTGGCTCGGCGCTCACCAAGCAGCGCATCTTCAAGGTGCTGGAGTCGGCCATCGAGGTCTATAAGAACCGCAAGTTGCAGATTCCCACCTCACAACTCAATAACGCGATGCAGGAAATCATCAGTGCCTATCCACCACCAGCAGTGAAAGGCAAATTTGTGAAAATCAAGTATGTGACCATGCTTAAAGAGGCACGCGTGCCATCGTTCGTGTTCTTCTGCAACCTGCCGCAGTGGATTCGCGACCCCTACAAGCGCTACCTCGAGAACCAGATTCGCGAACGCTGGAACCTGAGCGGCACCCCTATCAACCTCTACTTCCGCCAGAAGTAACGGGTGCTGATAATAAATATTCAATTATACATTCAAAATAGGATATAATACAGAATTTATTCAGGAATTATCGAGATAGAATAAGTGTACTTTTACAGAAAAGTGCACTTATTTTGTGCTATCACACTTCACAGAGAAGCAAAAAAATGCTCAGTTTTGCATAACGGCAAAAAAAAATTGATTGTCTCCCGACAACCAATCTTAATTAACCTTAAATCTAATACCATGAAAAACACACCGCAAATATACTATGGAAATTTCAATCTGCAATAGAATTGAGGTAAAAAACACCCCATTTTAATATTTTTTAAACATTAGAGAGGTTTTTTTGTATTAAAAACCGTTGGTTTATTGTAGGAAAGAGGTTATCACCACACAATTCTCTTGATAAAAAAATGCGCGATTCGATACTGTGGCGAGACAAAAAATATGCAAAACTATTGCAAATGAATAAACATTCACAAAATGGGGACAGTGCAAATCACCTGAAGTATAACAAAAATTATGAGATGCAATAATCTACCCTAAAGAGAACTTAAATCAAGGGTTTGGGTCATGCGAATGAGGGTAAAGATGGACTCGCGGCCGCAATTCATGAGCAGGTCGAGGATGCTGAGGCCAGGTTGGAAACCATGGCGGTCGGCCCAAAGCTGGTGGTAAGGAACATCAACGATGGGCAGGTTGTCGGGGCGCTTAGTGCCAAGACGGTTGCGCAGGTCGCAGCAAGATGTATCCTCCATCCCATCGCCGTCAAGGAACTGGACAGAGACAGGAAGGTCGAGGAAGTCGATGATTAGCTGGGTGAGTTGCTGATTCAAGGCGAGCAAGCTATGCTGCGAGTCATCGAGGATGAGTTGCTTCAGGTCGTCGGCAATATAAGGAAAATAAGGGGTATTGCCATAAGCCGAGAAGATGGCGCCCCAGTGCAGGTGCCGCCAGCGCGCGTGCTCTGAGATGCGCACTTGCCGCATAGGCACAGGCATGGCGTTGGTGCTACCCACCAGTGGAATGCTGAGCTGTTGCACGCCATTAGGCCCCAAAATGGCATAGCGATGGTGTGAATGACGCAAAGGCAGATGTTGCTGCATAGGGTCGACCAGCACCTTGCGAGCGGCAAGCATAGCAGCAAAGCACCGCACCGAGGGCGCGGTCATGCTGCCTATGACGATGGGCCGGTAGGCGATGGGCAGACTGATGGAACTCATTTGTCGGGGTTAGCATCGGTGAAGATGCGATTCCAGCGAATCTTGCCATGGAACCACTTCTTGTCCTTATCGAACGAGATGATGACGAACATGGGTGTGCCAATGATGTGATCTTCGGGCACAAAGCCCCAGTAGCGGGAGTCGCTCGAGTTGTCGCGGTTATCACCCATCATCCAGTAATAGTTCATCTTGAACACATAGCTGGTAGCGGGCTTGCCATTGATGAGGATGGTGCCGTCGGGCTGCATTTCCACCTCGTTGCCTTCATAGTTCTTGATGCAACGCAAGTAGATGGGCAGGTTGTAAGGAGTGAGGTTCAGACGCACCCCCTTCTTGGGCACCCAAATGCCGCCACCTTTCACATTCTGCGCATAGGTGTCGTGCGTCCAGCCGTAGTTCACACCCAGCGGATAGGTGAGAATCTTGTCGATTTCGGGGTTGTCGTCGCTCTCGCGGGTGGCGGTAAAGCCCATCTTCTCGAAGAACTGCTTCATGCCTTTGGTGAGTGGCAAGTGGTAGCATCCGTCTTCGGCATGAATCATGCGATAGGCGTCTTCCTCGTAGCCAGGTTCGGGTGATGCTTCCTCGACGTGACGTCCGCTCACACCCTGGTCATCGAAAGTCTGGTCGTCGATGAGCGCACCACCCGTGTTGAGGGCATAGTTGAACTGAGCATATTCAGGTGTGGGCAGTGCCTTGCCATCGATGTAGATGATACCCTTCTCTATCTTGATTCGCTCACCAGGCAGGGCTATGCAACGCTTCACGTAGGCATCACGGCGGTCGACAGGACGCCAGATGACATCGCCAAACTGCTGCTTGTCGGCATGCACAGCATCTCGGCCCAGCTCAAACACCAGGCGGTAGTAGTCGGGGTTGGGAACCTTGGTAGCAACGGTGTCGCCAGCGGGGAAGTTGAACACCACAATGTCGAAGCGCTCCACGTCGCGCAAACCTTTGAGTCGGTGATAAGCGAACTGCGGCTTCTCGATGTAGCTCTTGCAGCCGAACAGGGTGTTCTGTGCCAGCGGGAAGTGCAGTGGGGTCTGAGGCACACGTGGTCCGTAGACGAGCTTGTTCACCCACAGGAAGTCGCCGGTGAGTAGAGTCTTCTCGAGCGACGAGGAGGGAATCTGGTAGTTTTGCCCCACAAAGAGGAAGAGGAAATAGACGAGTACCAGTGCATAGACGATAGCATCGACCCAGCTCATCACAGCCTTTACCACGGGATTCTTTGAGCCTTTCCACCAGTTCCAGGGGATGAACTGAGTGAGGTAGATGTCGGCGAGCAGGAACCAGGCCAGAGCCACCCACCAGTTACCAAGCCATGCCACCCATGCGAAGAAGATGGCACTCACAATGCCAAAACGCACCCAGCGCGTGGTCTTGACGCGTGACAGACGCTCACGCAAGCCGCCAGTCTGAGGCTCAAAAGGTTTTTCTTCTTTGGGTTCTTTCTCTTTTTTCGATTTATTGAACAGTTTCATTGATGTCGGTTTTAAGTGATTGCGGGTGCAAACTTACTGAAAAATCACGATATAATCAAATTACAGCACAGCGGGGAGCTGGAACAGGCGGGTGCCGTTAGAGCCCTTGATGAGGATGTAGCAACCCTCGGGGCGATGCTCGGCGATGGCGGCCTTCACCTGCTCCACATCGTGGAACTTGCGGTAAGGGCACGGTATGTCGGCAAACTCGTCGCCGACGAGCCACACCTCGTCGAAGGGGCAACGCTCAAGCATGGCCACAATGCGTTCATGCTCCTCACGGCGGCTCTC
>JAEEVB010000139.1 GCA_016287065.1 Muribaculaceae bacterium | reverse complement strand
GGAAAGGCGGCAACTCATGTGGCTGCGGCTGCTCAGGTGACGAGGGTAAAGGAGAAGGCTGCTAATGCGACAAAGGGCAGCACAAGGCTGGCAACGGTTGCCTCGACTGCCCCCTGCAAGGCAAGTGCAAAAGCTGTCAATAACTGACAATTTTCAATATTTAGCAGCAATCCAGCACCCTATAGCCATTATAACTGAAGCCACCATAAAGAGCAAGGTGACAGCATCGCCTAGCAAAATGATGGAAAAGATGGCTCCAATGAATGGCGCAAGAGCATAGTAGGTGCTGGTTTTAGACGCGCCTATGGTGCGTTGAGCATAGGTATAGCAGAAGATGCTCAGGCCATAAGCCACGAATCCCAACAGCACAATAATGGCTATGTAGTGCAATTGTGGCCATGGCTCGCCAACGACCAAAGCAATGCCCAAAGCTCCAAGTCCCGAACCACATCCCTTAATAGTTACAATCTCCATAGGATCACGATTCGCAATCTGACGAGTGCAATTGTTTTCCAATCCCCAACAGACAGTGGCACCAAGCACGAGCAAAGAACCATTTGAGAAAGATAAAGCATCAAGAGTGTCAAAAGATGCTTCAGCGTTGAGCGAAAGAAGAATGCTAGCAGTTGTAACGAAGCCTATGGCCAACCACAACCGCCTGGTTACCGCCTCGCCAAAGAACAACAAGGCGATAAGTGCCGTAGCCACGATCTCGAAGTTATTGAGCAGCGAAGCATTGGCCGCCGAACAAGTTTTGAGACCATACATCATCATAATAGGGGCCAATATATCAAGTGAAACCATTGCCACGACAAACAACAAGTCGCCTCTCTGAAGCCGCTCTTCGTGTTTTGCATGCTTTCGCAAATTCCTGACAAGCATCATGGCTCCCATGCCCATTCCCGCACCAATATACAGAAACGCAGCAAGCATCGTAGGAGAGACCGATTGCAGCAGCACCTTCGACACAGGAGTGCTAATCGCATAGAGTGCCGCAGCAAGAATGGCCAGGGTAATTGCCGTTTTATTGCTAAATGTCTTCATAACTGCCAAGCCAAGAGTTCAGTCCAAGCCAATTCGATGTCGCGCTGAGCCTGAAGGCGTTTTTCAAGAATTGAATTCCAGTAGTCCATTTCAACAAGATAGTTGATGAGTGGTAAAGCCCCTTTCTCATAGGCAGTGAACAGCAATTCGTCATTGTTGTTAGCGATAGCCTCGTCATGTTAAATTTCATTTAGCTGATTTTATTGAATAATGTAATATTACAACTCAACCCAACCCGTTGTCACAGGTCAAGTGAGCCGTGCAAAGTATTCTCAAATAATCAGCATGAAGGAGGAGCACGAAGCCCAGTCGCACATGCCACATATCCTATGTAATTGCGCGCCTGATAGGGTTTATGCCTGAAATAGTGAGCATTAAGAAATAAGTGAATGGGGGGAGCCTGCCGCATCACATTGCCAAAACATTTGGCAAAACCGCTTAACAGGTTGTAGCTCTTGTTATCATTGTTAAAAATCTTGCTGACAACGAGTTGCAACTTTATGCCAGGCAGCATTTGAGCTTCGCTGATGAAGCATTCCTCATCGCCCTCGCTGTGGTGATGCGATTGTCCATCGTGATGGTTGGCGTCACCGTCGTGATGATGGCCATGCCCATGGTGCAGGTTGAAAACGCCCTCGGCATCGTGGTCAAACATGTTGATGAGAGCGACCGGAATCTTATTGTGGTGATGATGCGGCACAACGGCATGAGCCACCAGCAAACAGGTGGCAATCAGGGTGAACCATATTGAAATCGTGTGTTTCATGCCGTTCGTGCTCAAAATGAGTTAGCAAATTTACTATATTTTTGGGACAACCATTGTATGGCCGACCCATATATTTGTTAAAAAATAAACAACATTGCCATAAAGTGTCAGAAACAGACAAATAAGAATTCGAACACGACAATTTGCTTACTTGTCGATTCTTATCTTATTGTTGCGGTAAGGAACAAGACGCCCATAGATGGTCACCCTAGCCCGTCCCATGGTAGGACTCACGTCGACCATTACACGGTCGCTGTCCTTGTAGAGATTGATAGAAACATAGGCATTCATCTGGTAACTCACCATGCTGTAGGTCATCGTGGCACTGCCATCATTGTTCTGCTTCAGGCTAGGACTTTTGACTGCGCCATGGAGCGTCATACCGCCCAGGCCATTGGCACCAGGATTTCCATTAAGATAAGCCACCTGGAAGATGCCAGCATCGCCCTGACGAAGCAAGAAATTGGCATTATCAGACAATCCGCTGGCAGTATAGCCAGTAGCACCATTGGTGATACGGTCGGCCATGACCACAAAGTAGCCTTGCTCCATTGCCTGGAGGGCTTTTTCGTGAGCCAAAATGTTGACCTGTGCACGCAGCTCCTTCTCATGCGCCTTTTGCTGGGCTTTGGTTTCTTTTGAGGGCACTGCGGGCTTCACCACAGTAAGGTTCACTTCATCATCGTTGGCAGTTACCGCTTCCTGAGCCTGTACTGCCGTCATGCCCACAAACAGGGCAATCATCAAGAAAAACAATTTTTTCATAGCAAAGTCCTCCTTTTTGTTGCAAATATAGCATATTCAAATGAAAATCACTAATTTTGCCTCACAAAAATATAAAAAAACAATGGAGAAACTTGAAGAGAAGCTGAACATCTCGTTCGGCATGAAACAAGTGGTGCTATGGGTACTGCTCTTCGCGGGCCTGATTATCGCGAGTTTTGTCGCAATGGGACAACCGGTTTCCATCGGCATGATAGCACAAAATGTGCTGGTATTCGTTGCACCGGCGGTGGTCTTTGCCTATTTGGTATATAAAGCCCCGTGGCGTTTTCTGCGCCTCGACAAAGCACCGGCCCTCCAAGATATATTGCTGGTGATAGTGGCAATGGTGGCATCACTGCCTGCCATGAACTACCTGGTAGACCTCAACAGCCAAATGCACCTGCCCGACTGGATGAGCGGTGTGGAAGAGTGGATGCGCGAGAGCGAGGATGCGGCGCTGGAACTCACCAACTCGCTGCTCAGCACCACCTCGTTAGTGGAGATGCTGTGGATCGTGCTCATTGTGGGCGTGCTCACAGGCATTGGCGAGGAGATGTTTTTTCGCGGAGCCATGCTAGGCACATTTTTGCAAAAACCTGTCAACAAGCATGTATCCATCGTCTTTGTCGCTTTCATCTTCAGTGCATTCCACATGCAGTTCTTCGGTTTCGTCCCGCGCCTGCTACTGGGCATCTGGTTTGGCTATCTGGTAGTGTGGACTCGCTCACTATGGGTGCCCATCATCGCTCACGCGCTCAACAACAGTGTAGTGGTGGTGGCAACTTACCTTGCCAACACCCATGCAATCGATACTCATGCTCTTAACAATATTGGACTGCCTCAAGACGGGCAATTCCCCATCATGGCCACAGCAAGCGCTATAGCTACAGCCCTGATTATCTATATTTTTGTCAAAACAAGGAAAACCGGCAAGCACGAGAATGCCGATACCATTTCACTAGAATAAGCAATTAAACTTGCTATTTGGCAAACGAGATAAAATCTTTATAAGTTAGATTCGAAAGTCGCTCAGGCACTTCACGGCCAATCGCCTCATAAAGAGGTTTGACTTCATTAATAACTGCCTGAATATATGCATCAGGATCAGTTTTCTTTGTCTCAGCTCCCATAGGAATCCAAACGAATTGTTCACCGTTTTCATCCTTTTGAAGCGTTTTTCCCTCCAAGCGAGTTAACTTCTTATAGGCGAACATACTAATTTCATTTTCAGCCGCATCGGTATATCCCAAAAAATGTTTTCTCTTGACCGACTGTTTCAACTGAGCAAGGGTCATGCTCGAAACATTGCTTGTGAATCGGTTGTCGACCAGCGACTGTTTTAACGATGCCACATCATTTGTCATTTTCCATATCTTGAAAAACAGGATGATTTCAAGCACACCCCACACCAGCAGCACAAGGCTCACAAACACCAACCATCCAGAACCCGATGATTCACCATAGTCATACGCATAAGCACTGATGCTTGACATCAATGCCATCAAAATAATAATTTTCTTTTTCATAAGTCAGATATTTTTTTGAATGTTTTTAGTCGAAGTGCTTGCGGCGGAAGATGAAGTTGCGACCAAGGTACTTTTCACGCACGATGGGGTTCACTGCCAGCTCTTCGCTTGAGCCCTGGAAAAGGATTTTGCCTTCAAACAGCAAATAGGCGCGGTCGGTGATACTCAGGGTTTCGGGTGCGTTGTGGTCGGTGATAAGGATGCCTATATTCTTTGACTTGAGGCTGTAGACGATGCTCTGGATGTCCTCCACAGCAATGGGGTCGACACCGGCAAAGGGTTCGTCGAGCATGATGAAGCGCGGATTGATGGCCAGGCAGCGCGCAATCTCGCAACGGCGGCGCTCGCCACCACTCAGGCGGTTACCCAGGTTTTTGCGCACCTTCTCGAGGTGGAATTCGGCAATGAGTTCCTCGAGTTTATCGCGCTGATACTCAGGAGTTGTATCGGTCATCTCCAGCACGGTTCGAATGTTGTTCTCCACCGTGAGGGTGCGGAACACCGATGCCTCCTGTGGCAGATAGCCGATGCCTAGTTTGGCACGTTTATACACCGGTAACTTGGTAATATCCACATCGTTGAGGAAAACACGGCCTTCGTTGGGCGACACCAAGCCCGTGGTCATATAGAAGGTGGTTGTCTTGCCAGCACCGTTAGGCCCCAGCAGACCCACGATTTCGCCCTGGTGCAACTCGATTGACACATGATTGGCCACAGTGCGCTGGCGATACTTCTTCACCAGGTTGTCGGTGCGCAGCACCAGCCTACCCTCTTCGCCCGCCTGCTTGAGCATGGCAGCCGTTTCCTTCGAGGGTTTGCCAGCGTTCGGAGCCGATATCGGCTCCGAAGCGGGTGACGGGGTGGCTTCTGGGTTGTCGTTTTCTGTCAATTCGACAGATTCGGCAACAGGTGCATCCATCTCCTTTGGGGCGAAAGATTCAGCAGCCTGCAATTCTTGTTCCAAGGCAGGCTCCTTCTTATTTTTCAACGAGAATTTCATTTATTGGCCTTGTTGAGTCGACTCTTGATGTAATCGGTGAGCAAGTTGATGGCCACCTCATTGTGTCCGCCTTCGGGCACGATGATGTCGGCACACTTCTTGGCAGGCTCGATGTGAAGCTGGTGCATGGGTTTGAGCACCTTCTCGTAGCGGTCGATCACCATTTGCGGCGTGCGTCCACGCTCGATGCAGTCGCGAGAGATGACGCGAATGAGGCGGTCGTCGGCATCAGCATCGACAAACACCTTGATATCCATCATCTTGCGCAGACGAGCGTCGGAGAACACCAGAATGCCCTCGATGAGAACCACATCGTGCGGATCCATGTGCACCGTCTCCTTCTGGCGGGAGCAAGTGAGGTAGTCGTAGGTGGGCATTTCAATGGATTTGCCCGCCTTGAGCTGCTTCAAGTGGTTGAGTAACAGTTCCCAATCGAAAGCTGCCGGCTCATCGAAGTTGATGTTCTGACGTTCTTCAACTGGCACATGGCTCGAATCCTTGTAGTAAGAGTCTTGCGAGATGATGCCCACTTCGCCCTGGGGAAGGCGATCCATGATTTTGCGCACTACGGTTGTTTTGCCCGAACCGGTTCCACCGGCAATACCAATGATAAACATAGTTTTATATCGTTTTTAAGTATGTTTTATTTTCAGTTTCATGTCACGCCAAGCACACCTTGACTATTGCAAATAGTGCAAATCGAATGCAGAACCAAATTCATTTGAGTAATGCCGAGATGCAGCTTATTTTCGCGGTCCTACCGCAAAGATAGTGCAATTTTTGCGGTCTTACGGCAAAGATAGTGCAATTTTTTCAACTATCACGAAAAATGAAGTCAATATTAGCACTTATTTTCATTCGAGCATGGCGAGAAACTCTTCTTCGTTGATGATGTCAACGCCCAGTTTCTGCGCCTTCTCCAGCTTTGCAGGGCCCATGTTCTCACCTACCAGCACAAAGCTGGTGGCACTCGAGATACTGCTCACATTTTTGCCGCCATGTTGCTCAATCATAGCCTTGTACTCGTCGCGCGAGTGCTTGGCAAAGACGCCGCTGATGACGATTTTCTTGCCCGCAAGTTTGTCGGTTCGACCCTGCAACTGCTCCTCGCTGAGCGACATCTGCACACCAGCGCTACGCAAGCGCTCCACTATCTCGCGGTTGCCAGGCACGCTGAAGTAGT
>JAEEVB010000138.1 GCA_016287065.1 Muribaculaceae bacterium | reverse complement strand
TTTTGTGCAGATTGTGGGGCTGACAGCGCAAGCATAGCGGGCTATGGTAAGATGTCGGCGGAAACAAGATGCCAAAAGAAAACTGTTATGGCAAAAAAAGATTAAATAACAAACCTTTTCGGCCTAATGACCGATTTGGGTTTATCCATCAATCCGAAAACGATTGCAAAAATATTGTGCATTTCTCTTGCATTTAATCGTTTGAATATGTCATAATTTATTTATCTTTGCATTATCTAAAATCATGTGGTGTTTTTACCCACAATAAAAATTGACACATTATGAAAAAAAAGAAAACGCTTGCAATCATACAGGACGACCCCTGGCTCGAACCCTATGCCGAGGCTATTGAAGGCCGGCATGAAGATGCTGTGCGCAAACTCGAAGAGCTCACCGGCGGCAAAACATCGCTGGCCGACTTCGCTAATGCCTATAACTACTACGGTCTGCACCGCACTGCTAAGGGATGGGTGTTCAGAGAATGGGCACCGAATGCCACTGGAGTGTGCCTGATTGGCGACTTCAACAGTTGGACCGAGTGTGAACCCTATCGCTTGAAACGCATCGACAACGGCAACTGGGAGATTAAACTCCCCGCCCGCGCCATGAAGCACGGCGACCTGTTCAAACTGCTGGTGAAGTGGGATGGTGGTTGCGGCGAACGCATCCCCGCCTATGCCACCCGCGTGGTGCAAGACGAGAACACCAAGATTTTCTCGGCTCAGGTGTGGAATCCTGCCGAACCCTACACCTTCAAGGTCGAGAAGTTCAAACCCAATGTGAAGCCGCTGCTCATTTATGAATGCCACATAGGCATGGGCCAGGACAAGGAAGGCGTGGGCACCTATGAGGAGTTCCGCACCAACATCCTGCCGCGCGTCAAGGCAGGCGGCTATAACGCCATACAGATCATGGCCATCCAGGAGCACCCATACTATGGGTCGTTCGGCTACCATGTGTCGAGTTTCTATGCTGCTTCAAGCCGCTTTGGCACGCCCGAGGAGCTCAAGCACCTCATCGACACTGCCCACGAGATGGGCATTGCTGTGATCATGGACATCGTGCACTCCCACGCCGTGAAGAACGAGGTGGAGGGTCTGGGGCGCTTCGACGGCAGCTACAACCTCTACTTCTATGGCGACCATCGCCGTGAGCACCCCGCATGGGACTCGTTGTGCTTCGACTACGGCAAGAACGATGTGCTCAACTTCCTACTCAGCAACTGCAAGTTCTGGCTTGAGGAGTATCACTTCGACGGCTTCCGCTTCGATGGCGTCACCTCGTTGCTTTACTACGACCACGGACTGGGACAGGCATTCGGCAGTTACGACGACTACTATAACGGCAACGAAGATACCAATGCCATCACCTATCTCACGCTGGCCAACGAACTCATTCACGAGGTGAATCCTCACGCCATCACCATTGCCGAGGAGATGAGCGGCATGCCAGGACTGGCACGCAAGTTTAAGGACGGCGGCATTGGCTTCGACTACCGCATGGCCATGGGCATTCCCGACTACTGGATCAAGACTATCAAGGAGCGCAAAGACGAGGATTGGAAACCCACCTCCATCTTCTGGGAGCTCACCAACCGCCGTGCCGACGAGAAGACCATCAGCTATGCTGAAAGCCACGATCAGGCGCTGGTAGGCGACAAGACCATCATCTTCCGCCTCATCGACAAGGAGATGTACTGGCACATGATGACGGGCGACAACAACAGTGTGGTCGACCGTGGCATGGCACTGCACAAGATGATCAGGCTGGTTACCGCCTCCACCATCAATGGCGGCTACCTCAACTTCATGGGCAACGAGTGGGGACATCCCGAGTGGATCGACTTCCCGCGCGAGGGCAACGGCTGGAGCTACAAGTATGCTCGCCGCCAGTGGAACCTGGTCGACCGTGAAGACCTCAAGTACCAGTTCCTGAATAATTGGGACAGCGATATGCTGCACATCATAGGTGGCGTGAAGAACTATCAGTCGCTGCCCGTTGAGAAGCTGTGGGACAAAGACGACGACCAGATTCTCGCCTACAAGCGTGGCAACCTGGTGTTTGTATTCAACTTTAATCCTGTGAAGTCGTTCACCGACTATGGCATTCTGGCACCCGAGGGAGAGTACGACGGCGTGATCGACAGCGACAATGCCCGCTATGGTGGCTACGGTAACATCGATTCCACCGTGAAGCACTTCACGCAGCACGACGAACTCTATGCCGATGCCCATCTGGGGTGGCTCAAACTCTACCTGCCTGCTCGCTCTGTGCAGATTCTGCGCATGGCACCTCCCAAGCCCATCCGCAAGCCTGTCCGCAAACCCACCGCTAAGGCACCGAGCAAATCGACCGCCAAGACAGCTAAGCCTGCGAGCAAAACGGCCAAGAAGCCTGCCAGCAAGTCCAAGAAATAGACACCAGTCATCAATTATAGAGGCAGAGAGCGCCTAAACCCTAAACTCTAAACCCTCATCCTTGGAAGTTTCCAAGGATGAGGTGATTAAAACCCATCTCAACTTATTTTATTACAATTCAGATTAGCCTTGTAATGGTTTGAGCTTAAGGCAACTGTTCAGGAGCAGCTGCAGTGGCCACCGCTTCGGCAGCACCGGCTGGTCTGGAACCCAGTAGCTCGAATGTGTCGATATAAATTTCGGTCACATAGCGCTTGATGGCATTCTTATCTTCCCATGTGCGGGTGCGCAATTTGCCTTCAATGTAGAGTTTAGTGCCCTTATGCACATATTTTTCGATGGTCTCGGCCTGTTTGCCCCAAGCCACGATGTTGTGCCACTCGGTGCGTTCAGGAATACTTGCACCTGCTGCATTGGTATAAGCCCTATCGCTAGTAGCGAGAGAGAAGGTGGCCACAGTCTGGCCTTGTGCGGGATGACGCACATCGGGCTCTTTGCCCACATTTCCTAAGAGAATAACTTTGTTGACTGACATAGCTGTATGTGATTAAAATTGGTTATTACATGATATAAATGAGTTGACAATGACAAAGATAAGTAAAAAAAGTGATGTTATTGCAAAAACCTTGAAAAAAACATCAATACCCCAAGTTCTCGCCCACAAGCACCACAACATGACGGCCTGACTGGCGTGAATTGCGCAAGAAGTGCACATAGCTGCAAATGCTGTCGGCCGAGTTGCAGTTGTGGCAAGCACCATCGATATGGCAGGGGGTCTGGATGTCGAAACGCATGGCGTTGGTCGGTGAGGCAATGCCACGTGCCCGTGCCAGCGCTGCCTCCACGGTGGGTGCCACCTTGTTGAGACCGACCACGAAAATCACCTTCTTGGGTCCCCAGGTAATGGCTGCCACGCGATTGCCGTTTCCGTCAACATTCACAATCACACCATCTTCTGAAATGGCATTGGCACTGGTAAGATAGACGTCGGCACTGAAAGCCTTGAGATACATCTCACGCACCTCCTCGGGCGAAGTGGCATCTTCACGATCAATCACATTCAAGTCGTTACGATCCTTGACAGCACGAGTAATGCCCAAGTCTCGAATGGTCATCGAGCCGCCCCAGGTAATAGTACTGCCAGCCTCAATGAGGCTCATTACTTGTGCAAGTGCCTCGTCGGCCGTAGGGCAGTAAAAGGCCTGGATGTGCCTGCGCTTCAAGTTCTTGATGAGTTTTTCGGCTATGAGTTGATTACGTTGTTCAATGGGAGTCATGATGATATGCTTTTAGAGAGTGAATATTTACTGTGCAGAGGCTTCGGCCTGCTTAATCACGTTGTAGTTGAAACGCTCGATATCGGTAAGTGTAATTTTCTCCCCAGGGCGTTTCTGGTACCACGGCTGGGCATCAAAGTAGGCCTGCACTTCGGGGTCAGCAAAGGTGTCGCCATAGCGTGCATAAATCTCGCCCCGCATGTATTTGAGCATCTCCTTGGGGAAAATCTTGAGCAAGGTGGGCGTGAGCGGGAACACCGAAGCAAAAGTCCACTTGCCCTCAAGTCCCTCATAGGGACCTTGCACCTTGGTGAGGTTGCGTTCTTCGCCCTGGGCACACACTCTGGGATCGTGGCTCACGAATTTCTGGTCGCGATCAACATGCACCATGATGCCTTCGATTGTGGGCTTCACGGTCCACTCCATGGGGCCCATAATGGCTCCAGCACCGCCACCACCTGGCATCTTGCCATATTTGGGGCTGCTGGGGTCACCACCGCTCACCCGGCCGCTACCGTAATGAATTGTGATCTTGAACGATTCCCGTTCAACTCCTATGTCATAAAAACCAGGGTCACAATCATACTTATAGCCCGTGTAGTGGTTCATCCTGGGGCCAAATATCGCGGTGTGTTCCTTCTCGTCGCCTGGCAGTGGGTAATTGCCCGCTAGCATGTAGTGGAGAAACTGCGTCCATTTCGATGAGTTGCGGGCATCATCGAAGGGGAAGTGGTAATAGACCATCACGGGCTTGTCTTGTGCATTGCGGAACACCATGAGCACATAGTGGCCATATTTTTCAATCGATACCTTGAGTTGGGGGGAACCCTTGACTACCACATTGTCGCCCTTGACAACAAGTTCGTAGTCACCGCTAATGCCATCGAAGATACCTTGTCCAAAACCGCCGAAGTAGTGACGCTCTACCAACTTAGACTTGGCATTGTAGAAGGTGGTCATCACATCGAGCCCGCTGCTCCACGCCTGCTCGGTGCCAGTGAGCAGGTAGTCGGCCACAGGCAGCACCTCGCACTTGGCCTCTCGCGCCGCAAGGTCGCGTGCCATGTTATCGGTTAGTGTCTGGGCAAACTCGTTGTTGCCGTGTGTAAAGAAATGAGTCAATTTGACTTCGCGAGCGCCCATATTATAGCCTATTATCATAATAACGAACAGGATTGAAAGAATTCTTTTCATAAAAAATGGTTTACTTAATTCTTATAGGATTAATTAGAAATAGCATTAATAGAAATACAAATATCTTCAAAAAAAATGAATAATGCAAGCATTTACACGTTTTCTTGTAGCAATCACGCTTAAAATCATGTTTTTTGTGTAACTTTGCACAGCGTTCTTTGTAAACGATGATTCTTATTTTATACTAACACATATCAACAAGTGATGAGTGACAATTTTGAAATGGTAGCAAAAACCTTTCAAGGACTGGAAGGTGTGCTAAGCGACGAACTCACTGCGCTGGGAGCACAAGATGTGACCCAAGGACGACGCATGGTGGCCTTCACTGGCAACCTTGAAATGCTCTACCGGGCTAACTTTTGCCTACGAACTGCCCTGCGCGTGCTCAAACCCATCTACAAATTCAAGTCGACCGATGCCGACGACCTCTACGAGCAGGTGAAACTCTTCGACTGGGAATCAGTACTGCAAGTAGACCAGACATTCTCTATCGACTCCACAGTCTACAGCGACACATTCCGCCACTCCCGCTTCGTCACCTACAGGGTGAAGGATGCCATTGCCGACTACTTCCGTGAAAAATATAACCGCCGACCATCCATCAGGCTCAATGCCCCCGACATCAAAATCGACGTGCACATCTCTAACGACGAGGTCACCATCTCGCTCGATTCCAGCGGTGCGCCTCTCTACAAGCGCGGATGGCGTGAAGCCCAGACCGATGCCCCCATCAACGAGGTGCTGGCCGCAGGCATCATCCTGCTCAGCGGATGGCGTGGCGAGAGCAACTTCATCGACCCCATGTGCGGTTCAGGCACTTTCCTGATCGAGGCCGCACTCATCGCCGCCAATATCAATCCGGGCGTCTACCGCAAGGAGTATGCCTTCCAGACGTGGCCCGACTACGACGATGAACTCTTCCAGAACATCTACAACGACGACAGCGCCGAGCGCGAATTCAAATACAAAATCTACGGCTCCGATATCGAGGGCAAAGCCATTGCCATTACCCGTGCCAACATCAAGCGCGCGGGTCTCTCCAAGATGATTGAGGTAGAACGCAAGGCTATCGAAGACATCAACGAGGCGCCCGAAAACGGCATTCTCATCACCAACCCGCCCTACGGTGAACGATTGAAACTCGATGATATAGCCGAACTTTATAAGACGCTGGGTGAGAAACTCAAGAGGGTATTCACTGGCTACCATGCCTGGATTATTGCTCCCGGCAAGGAACTCACCGACTACATTGGTCTGCGACCATCGGTCAACTATCCGCTCTATAACGGCGACATCGAGTGCTCACTCAAGGAGTATGTGATGTTCAAGGGCAGTTACAACGACATGCGCCGGTCAGGGGCACACATCAGGAACGAGGGTTTCCGCCGCAGCGACGACCACC
>JAEEVB010000137.1 GCA_016287065.1 Muribaculaceae bacterium | reverse complement strand
GCTGACGCTGTGGTTTTCGTGAGGCGATGCCTCACGACCGTCCGACGGATTATGCCCGTAAAGAGACGGACAGGGCACGCGCTGTCTGGAGGGGATGGATGAATCATTTGGGAAAAATGGGAAAAGCGGGAAATTTTGCAAGGACGACACAATTCTCGTAGAAAGCGAGGACAGTTTTTTTGATAGAAAGACAAAATGACAAAAGTTATAAAAGACATAGGATTAAGAATGTTTTAGGTTGGGTGATACGCATGTGCGAAGATAGGGGGAAACTTGGTGCGGTGCGATGGTGATAACACAGTTTAGTAGAGTAGTAGAATAGTAGACTAGTAGACGAGCAAACAGGCTGACGATGGGAGGAGGGCGGTGTGGAAAAATAGTGGAGGTTTGGTTGGAATCGGGTTTGATTTCGGCCAAATGTGACCAAATGTGCAAGGTTCAATGGTGTGATGATACATTTTTGGGCGTTTTCTTGTGAATGTGGCGAAATTTTGCGAAATTAGCAGATTATTTACTAATGAAATTATAATACTATTAATATGCTATCTTTATATGACATGCTTTGTAAGCATTTTATGAAGGGCGCCGCGCTGGCGCTTGTGCTGCTGCCCTGTGTCGCTGTTGCCCAGGAACAGGAGCAAGTTGAAGAACCTAAGAATCAGTTCACGATAGATGCCGAATTGCTCACGCGTGGCGAGATCAGGAGTGGTGGACTTCCCAATGAAGAGGATCAACCCGATGAGAAAACAGCGAAGTTCATCTTGGAACGTACGAGGTTAGGACTGGACTACGAGCGCGACTTCCTGAAAGCTCACATCACTGCACAGCACAGTTCAGTGTGGGGCCAGGCCGGCAAGGGCTCGTTTAACCTGTATGAGGCTTGGGCGCAACTGACGGCACGCAACGGTCTGTTTGCCAAGTTGGGCCGACAGGTGCTGAGCTATGACGACGAGCGCATCATAGGCTCTGACGACTGGACGGTAACCGCCTTGTCGCACGATGTAATCAAGTTGGGTTATGAGGGCCACGGGCACAAGGCACATGCCATCTTGGCCTATAACCAGAACAGCGAGAATGTGAACGGCGGCACGCTGTACTTGAATGGCGACAAGCCTTACAAGACAATGCAGACCCTGTGGTATCACTACGATTTTCAGAAGATTCCGCTCGGGGCGTCGCTGCTGTTCATGAATCTGTGCATCCAGGGCGGTTTGGAAGAACAACCCAAGAAACAGTTTTACCAGCAACTGCTGGGTGGCTATGTGTCGTATGACGATGGCCGATGGAGTGCCTCGGGTTCGCATTATCGCCAAATAGGCAAGGCGGAGCAGGGCGTCAAGCTCAGATCGTGGATGGTGAGCTTGAGGGGCACCTTCACACCCGTTGCCAAGTGGCGGTTCATTGCCGGCTATGATGTGCTGAGCGGTGACGATAACTTTCCTATTCCGGGCGAGGGGCAAATAGGACTCATGCAGCACAAGGTGATTAAAGGCTTCACGCCAGCCTATGGTTCGCACCACAAGTTCTATGGCGCCATGGATTTCTTTTATGTGAGCACCTACCTGAACACATTCACTCCAGGTTTGCAGAACATTTATGCCGGGATTGACTACTGGCCCATCGACAAGCTGAAGCTGAATGCGACCTATCATTTTTATGCAACCGAAACGAAACTCACTAATTATGATAAGCCTCTGGGGCATGAGATATCGCTCTCGGCATCTTACAAGCCCCTCAAGGAAGTTGAAATATCACTGGGTTACACCTTCATGAAAGGCACCAAGACTATGGAGGCACTGAAGCGCGTAGACCAAGACCACTGCCTGAACTGGGCATGGCTCAATGTGGTGGTGCGACCCCGATTCTTGCAAGTTCGGTGGTAGTTTTGCAGTTCATAGTTATCCGTTACACCCTCTACTGATAAACGAAAAAACAGAAACTATGAGAAAAATATTGGCTAAGATAAAGTCACACCTGAACAGGCGCACTTGGATTACTCTGATTATTGTGCTTGCCGCACTGCTGATTGAATTGTTCTCGTGGGCACAATATTATTACACCAAACAGCTTCTCGAGGAAGAACTTGAAAAGAAAGCCGCCATTGAGATGACGATGAAGGCCATCCTTGTAAAGAGTATGCTCAACACGACTGAGCAGGTGCTCAACAGCCATGTGACCGAAATCACCAAACTGATTGAAACCCCCGACGAAATCACCAACGGATTGCGCACCATAGTTGCAGCCAACGACTATTTCACGGGAGTGGGTCTGGCATTTGAACCTGGTTATTATAAGGGACAAGACGAACTATATGAACCCTGGGCTTTCAACTCTGCAGATGGTATTAAGGTGAGAGACAATATTGCCAGGAGAGGTGGACACGATTACACTAGTTTTGAGTTCTACGCCGAACCCATGTCGACAGGAAAGCACTATTGGAGCGACCCTTATATCGACAGCGTCGAGACCAAATCATTGATCACCACCTATTCGGTGCCCATCATCGATAAGAATGGAAAGAAAGCAGGAGTGGCGGGCATCGACCTCTCGCTTGAATGGCTCAGCGACAGCCTCAACAACCGTCACATGTATCCATCGTCGTACTGCATGCTGCTCACCGATGACGCCAAACTCATTTCACAACCGGCCAAGACTCATGCTCGCAATAGGGATTTTGACGATGCCATCAGGCTTATCAACGACTCGACCAACAGGGCTCGCGTTGTACCCAAAAGCAAGATCAAGGTGATAGAGTTTGACACTGAAGACGGGAAGGAGGCCTGCGTCTTTTTCCACCACATGAAAGGCAAACCCCACTGGATGATTGCTGTGGTGTGCTATGACGACGAGGTGTTTGCCGGACTAAATGCCATACGCTTGAGGACGGGTCTGCTCATGCTGCTCGGATTCCTGCTGTTGGGTTATATCATTTACCGATTCCTCAAGAACAACAAGCGCATGGCAGAAAATGAGCTGGAGCATGAGCGCCTGAACGCCGAGTTGCAGGTGGCAAAGCGCATACAGAGCGAGATGCTGCCACACGACGATATCACTCACGATAACTTTGACATTGCTGCCTTGCTGCTCTCGGCACGCGAGGTGGGAGGTGACATCTACGACTACTTTGTGCGCGACGACAAGCTCTTCTTCTGCATTGGTGATGCCAGTGGCAAGGGTGTGGCATCGGCGCTCATCATGTCGGTAACTCACTCGATGTTCCGCTCGTTTGGCTCACACGAGAGTCACCCCGCACGCATCATGCAGAAGATTAATCAAGCAGTGTGTCATGGCAACGACTCGAGCATGTTTGTCACCTTCTTCATTGGTGTGCTCGACCTGCCCACAGGGCGATTGTACTATTGCAATGCCGGGCACGACACGCCATTGCTCATTGACGCCAAGGCCAATAACCTTGATGTGAAGTCGAATATCCCACTGGGTGTTGATGTTGACTGGTTCTATGAGGGGCAACAAACTGTGCTCAAACCAGGCGAAACACTCTTGCTCTACACCGACGGCCTCACCGAGGCGATGGATGTCAAGCACAAGCAGTTTGGCTTGCAGCGAGTGAAAGACACGATAGCACAGCACATAAGCGATGCGCCACAGCAACTGCTCAACGCACTGCATGCTGCCTGCGATGAGTTTGTGAGTGGCGCCGAGCAAAGCGATGACCTGACTATGCTTGGGGTGAAGTTTGAGCCTAAAGAAGAGGAAATTGTCATGCATCATGAGCTCACCATCGACAACTCGCTAAGCCATGTACCCGAGGTAAATGACTTTGTCAAGAGTGTGGGTGAAGAACTGAACTTCTCAAAAACCGACACTGGCAACCTAAAACTCGCTATTGAGGAGGTGGTGGTGAATGTGATCAACTACGCCTATCCTCAAGGCGAGAAGGGCGAAATCAAGATTGAGGCAACTGCCAGTGCCGAGGCCATGCGGTTCAAGATTACCGACAACGGCATGCCTTTTGCACCCACCGATGCCCCCGATGTCGACACCTCGCTCAGTGCCGAGGACAGGCAGATAGGGGGTCTGGGCATCTTCTTGGTGCGCCAATTGATGGACACTATCAATTATGAGCGCATTGATGGCCATAACATACTCACTCTCACCAAGAAACGCAACTAAGAAAATGCTTTAAAACTTGATGAAAGTGACAATGATTTGCAATTTATCGCATTCTGGATCGAGAAAATTTGGTGATTTATCGCATTGAATGTGATTATCAAACGAAAATAATATTAACACTATAAATTACAAGATTATGAAGACTACTATTAATGAAGTTGACGGCAAACTGCTTGTGACACTTGAAGGTGAACTCGACACAGCAGCAGCCGTGGAGGTGGAGCAGCAGCTGCAACCCCTCTATGAGAATGAAGACAAAGACATCGTGTTTGATTGCGAAAAACTGGACTACATCGCATCGAGCGGACTGCGCATCTTGCTTTCCATTCTCAAGAAGGCTAAGTCGCACGGACACACCGTGACCCTGAAAGGAATGAACGACGACATCAAGAATGTGTTCAAGATGACGGGTTTTATCAATCTTTTTAACTTTGAATAATCACTTTATTTTCAAGCTACAATAATCTTCTAATATGAAACAGTCAGCTCCTCTCTCTCGCTCGCAGTATGGGCTGTATGTGGAGTGTGTGGCACATCAGGGCGAACCGTGCTACAACTTGCCATATATATATGAACTCGACGGCAGCCTCGATGCACAGCGCCTGTGCAAGGCCGTGGAGACCGCTTTCAAGGCACATCCTGCCATGTTCACCCGCATCGAGCTCAGCGATGACGGCGAACCCGTTCAGACGCTTGACCTTGACAATGAGCAATTCACAGTCGAGGTGAAAACAATTAACGATATTGAGGAAGAAAAACCTCACCTGATTCAACCGTTCAACATCTATGGCGACCGGTTGTTCCATGTGTGCGTGATGCACGATGGCAAGCACTACTATCTGTATGTCGAGTATCACCACATAATTATTGATGGCTTGTCGATGCGAATTCTGCTGCATGACATCGAAAAGGCCTATCGGGGCGAGCCCATCGCAGCCGAGCAGCTGAGCATGATGCAGGTGGCGACAGATGAGGCCGAAAAACGCAAAACCGATGCCTTCGAGGAAGGTAAGCAATGGTTTGCCAAGAACTTCGACTGCAGCGACACCTTCACTCAACTCAATCCTGATCTTGCCATAAGCACTCACAGCGAGGACAGCACATTGCGCACACTCTCGGTCGAGATGCAGCAGGTCGAAGACTACTGCAAGTGCCATGGCGTGTATCGCAGCAACTTCTTTACCAGTGCATTTGCCTATCTTCTTGCAAAGTATAATTCCGAAAATGAGTCATTGTTCAACACCGTCTATAGTGGTCGCAGCGACAAGCGCATGAGCAACACGACGGGTATGTTTGTCCAGTCGTTCCCTGTCTATGCCAAGTTTGATGACAATACCACAGTACTGGATTTCCTTGCAAGCGGCCAGGAGCAAATGAGCGGATGCCGCCAGCATAGCACCTACTCCTATAGCGACCTCCTGCAGGACCAGCATCTCGAAATCAACTCGGCCTTTGCATGGCATGGCGACCTGTTTGACGACGACACGCTGATGGACAAGCCTATGCGCACCATTCGCCTGCTGAACGACACTACGGGTGTTTCGCTCTATGTCAGGGCCTATATTATAGATGGGAAATATCAGGTTGAGGCACAATATGCCAGCAATGAATATTCGCGTGCACTTGTCGACCATTTCCTGGAGAGTTATGAAGCCACTCTGAATGGGTTCCTCACGCAGGAGAAACTTTGCGACATAGAACTCATAACTCCCAACCAGGAGAAGGGACTTGATAACTTTAACATGACCGATGTGCCGTTCGACGACACGCAGACGGTGGTATCGCTCTGCCGCCAGCAAGCGGCTGCCAATCCCGACAAGATTGCCGTAGTCTATAACGATAAGACCTATACTTATGCCCAGCTTGATGATTATAGCGACCGCATAGCGGCATATATCGCCAGCCGTGGTTTAGGTGCCGAGGATGTGGTTTCGATACTCATTCCGCGCTGTGAGTGGATGGCTATCGCATCGCTGGGTGTGCTCAAGGCCGGATGTGGTTACCAGCCACTCGACCCATCGTATCCCAAGGAGCGCCTCGAATTCATGATGAGCGACGCCAAGGCACAAATACTGATTGCCGATGAGAGTTTGATAGGGCTCGTCGACGGCTACCAGGGCGAGGTGATTCTCACTCGCGACTTGCCCAATCTGCCTGAGGCAAAGGAAATTCCCGAGGGCCCAACGCCCCACAGCCTGTTCA
>JAEEVB010000136.1 GCA_016287065.1 Muribaculaceae bacterium | reverse complement strand
TCAAGACTTTGACTTGGTCGATGATTTCGATGGTCCGACTCTTAAAATGAAAAAAACCAAAAAACCTGAATGATATGAAACATCTGCTTCTTTCAATCCTGGGCTGTTGTGCCTTGCTAGCCAGTGCACAGCAGGTTACTGTGGTGAAGCACCAGCGGCTTCTCCAGGGAGTGGAAGGCCCAGCCTACTATCCCGTGCTCGACCAGTCGGGCACGCGGCTGCTGTTTGCCAGTGGTGTTGACTATGGGCTGAAACTCTATGACATGAACGATGATGTGGTGACCCGCATCAGCAGTGAACGTTGTGCCGGCATCGATGCCGGTTTCGGCAATGATGGCGATGTTTATTTCATTGGCCAGACCATGAACGAGAATAATCTCATTTATCGCACAGGTTACCGTTACAATGTGAAGAAAGCTGCCACTAGTGTGGTGCTCGAGGCACAGCATGGAGCGGTGAATCGTGAGATGGGCACCCGTGGCGTGGCCATTCGTGGCCCGCACAAGAGTTATGTCTCGTCGCGGAATTTGGGCACTGCCGTCGATGTGAAAGGGTCGAACCTGATCATTACCGTCAACGGCAAGGAACATACCTGTTCGCCCGTTGCCTCCTATGCCGGTTATCTGTGGCCTTCGCTGTCGCCCGATGGCACCAAGGTGCTATTCTACGCAGCTGGTGCAGGTGCATTTGTGACCGACCTCAACGGCAAGGTGCTTGCTAGCTTGGGCAATTATGAGATGCCGTGCTGGTATGATAACGACTATGTGGTGGCTCAGAATGCTACCGACGACGGGCATCAGTTCACCTCATCGCAAATCATGCTGCTCAAGGCCGACGGCACATTCTGCCACGAACTTACGCGTCCCACCTCCATGTCGATGCAACCTACCTCGGCGGCCGGCAAGATTGTGTATACCTCGATTGACGGTAATCTTTATTTGATGGAAATTTCTATTAACGATTAATCATGCTGCTACTATGAAAAAGATTGCTTTACTTTTCGTTACAGTGCTCGTGGCAGTTTTTGCCGTTAATAGGGTGGCGGCACAGGAAGTGCCTCACGTCTACATCAATCCGGGCCATGGTGGTCATGACAGTGACGACCGCAACGTCATCATTCCTCCCTTTGCAGCTGGCGACACCATGGGGTTCTGGGAGTCGAATTCTAACTTGTGGAAAGGCTTTGCCTTAAAAGAGGTTCTTACCAAGAAAGGTTATCAGACCAGCATTTCCCGCATCTCAAACACGACTGCCGACGACCTGCCGCTTTCGACTATTGTGTATTTGAGTAACCATAGCGGTGCCGATGTGTTCTATTCCATCCACAGCAATGCCTCGGGTTATGGTGATGCTACCTACACCAATTTTCCCATGGGATTCTATCGTGGTTATACAGGGCAACCAGTGAACCCCAAGTCGGCAACCCTCGTAGAAACTCTGGCACCCTACATCATCGACAACGAGAGTACGGTGTGGAGTCGCCCCGACTATGCGATTTACGGCGACTGGACTTTCCACTCAGAGTGGGGCACACAGGGCTTTGGCGTGTTGCGTGGCAACAACATACCTTCGATGCTCGATGAGGGTTCGTTCCACGATTATTATCCCGAGGCCTACCGACTTATCAATCACGAGTATTGCTGGGTAGAGGGATGGAGCTTCTCGCTTGGTGCCGATGCCTATTTTAACCGTCTAGACCAGTATGGATTGGGACTAGTGACAGGGTCTATTCGCGACGACCGCCTGGAGCGTACCGATATTACCCGAATGCTGGGTGCCGATAAGCGTGAACCCGTTGATGGTGCTCTGGTGAGGTTGCTGGATGCCGAAGGCAACGTGATTGATACATATACTTGCGATAATGTGCGCAATGGCATTTATCTGTTTAAGTATCTGGAGCCAGGTATCTATACTGTTGAGGCTTCTCATCCTAAATACTTCAGTCAGACTGCTCAAGTGGAAGTCAAAGCCAATGCAAAAACCTATCAGAACTTTGACTTGAAACGTGTGCGTGACACGCCACCTGCCGTGGTCAGCTACTCACCCACTTGGAGTGAAGGTGATGCTCCGCTACTGTGCAATACTCCCATTGTGCTGCAATTCAATTGGGATATGGACACCGAGAGTGTGGAAGACGCCTTTGAACTGGAACCAGCCGTGGAAGGTACCATCGAATGGGAAGATGCCAATTACAGGCTTATCTTCACGCCTACCGATGCCTATGATATTGATACCGACTATGTGCTCACACTCCGTAAGTCGGCTATGCATGGTGGAGGTACACCAATGGATGAGGACTTTACACTTAGGTTCCGCACTCAGTCGCGCAACCACATTACCAAGCTTGCCATGTTCCCCGAAGAAGGCGACAAGGTTCACTACAAGGCTGGAGCTTATGTGGAATTCCGTTGCGATTCGCTGCTGAATGCAAAAGACCTGTATACCTATTTCCATATATATGACAAGGATGGTGAGGCTCTTGACATTAATAAGCGTAACATCAGGAACAACAAGCGGGGTGACGACTATGGTTACATCAGGCTCTCTCTGCTCAAGGCATTGACTCCCGACGAGAACTACCAGCTGGTGGTTGACAAAGAGGTTTCCGATACGGCTGGCTTGCATCTGGCCGCACCTATAACCGTCAATTTCACCGCTGTTGATGCCTCCAATCAGACTGCAGAGACTCTCGCTATCGAGGAGTTTGAAACTGTCGACAATTTCACTGTCGATAATCTTGAAATAGATGGCATGACGGGAACACTCTCCTTGAGCACCGACAAGCTCTTTGGCAACAAGTCGTTACAAATTGGCTATGCTTTCCCCGATGATGCCCAGAATGAACTGCTGGTTAACATGAACGAATCACCTGTAACCACTTTCACCAGTAACGACAAAATGGGACTCTACGTCATGGGCGATATGAGTTTCAATAAACTCAATCTCTGTTTCTCGAGCCCCAATCGAGGCGTTGTGAAGGTTCCTCTCACAGATCTCTCGTTCCATGGGTGGCGTTATGTGGATGCACTGCTTGATGCACTCGACGATGGCGACCTCTACACATTCACGGGATTTTCGATAGAGAAGAATGCAACCGTGATGGGGCGCAGTGGTTCGATTTGCCTCGATAATCTTGTGAAAGAGAGTGCTGTGGGCATCAATGATGTCTCGGCAAGGTGCAACGTGAAGGTAATGCCCAATCCTGCAAGCGACTATTTGGTGGCTACTGCCGACGGCTATATTACTGCTGTTGAACTGCTCAATACCGCTGGACAGGTGCTGGTGCGCAATGCATCCAACTACATCAATGTGTGCGACATTCCTGCCGGCGTGTATGTCGTGAGAGTGTTCACGGGCGGTTCTATCACGACCCACAAGGTGGCTGTGACGCATTGATGTCTGTAATAAGGCAAGGTCGTTATAGGGCTTAGCCACAATTATTTGAAATCATAAGTGTGAAGGTTTTGGTCTTCACACTTTTTTTGATTTTCTTGGTTCGTTAGTTAATCAAAATATTTATGTGTTAAATTTTATGTAATTTCTATCAATCTTGTTTTGAATTGATTAAATATTCACTAAATTTGCAGGACATTTATAAAAACTATTGTTTAAGTTGTTAAAAAGAAGTGTATTTTCTTCATCTGCATAGATATGAAAATTATTGCTGATAGTAGTTCTACACGCACTGAGTGGATGCTCGTTGAAGGCACCGAAGTGAAAGAACATGCCTTTACCGAAGGTTTGAATCCATTTTTCCAGACTCGTCGAGAAATCAGTCATAGTATCAGGCTTGAATTGCCTCATCAGTTCTTCAAGCGTCGCTGGGAACATGTGCATTACTATGGCGCTGGTTGCTCCAGTCCTGAAAAGAACATGATTGTAGAGGCTTCTCTGGTTGCCCAGTTTAAGACTCCTGTTACCATCGAGAGCGACCTCGTGGGTGCTGCTCGTGGCCTGCTGGTTCATGAGCCTGGTTTGGCCTGCATCTTGAGCACCGGCTCCAACTCCTGTTTCTACGATGGCGTGAAGATTGTGAAGAACGTGCGACCTCTCGGCTTCATTTTGGGCGACGAGGGCAGTGGTAATGCTCTGGGACGCCTCTTCCTGGGCGATGTGCTCAAAGAACTGGCTCCGAAGCATCTCAGCGATGCGTTCTTTACAAAATATCGCGTCACCCCCGACGACATCATGAACGATGTCTACAATAATACCTATGCCAACCGCAACTTGAGCACTTACTCCCGCTTTTTGGCCGAGCATCTCGATGATGACTATGTGCACGATCTTATCTTCAACGAGATTTCTCGTTTCTTTGAGCGCAATATCTTGCAATATGAGAACTATAAGGACGTCCCAGTATGCTTCGTGGGCACTGTTGCCTGTTTGTATAGCGAAATTTTGCTTGCTGTGGCTGCCAAGTATGGTGCCACCGTCAGAAAGATTGTGAACAATTCCCTGCCAGGACTTATCACCTATCATGCAACTGAACGCCTGTAACCCGATTGTTTGATTGGGTTTAAGGCATTTTTAAGTCATATGAAGGCATCCGTTTGAGTCGGATGCTTTTTTTTATGCAAGTTGCTTGATTTCAAAAAATATGTATTCAAATTATAAATATCCTAAAAATGAATGAAAAACCTTTATTATTTGGATTGTAATACAAAATGTTTATATTATTTTTGTACTATTCAAATAATGCGTTTTGTTTTAAACGAATTTAAAGTGATAAAAATGTTTTATATGAAGATAAATCAATTCAAGAAAGTAGGGCTATCATTGCTCTTGATGTTGCATTTTATAGCGCCATATAGCGGCGCACAGGATTTCACCCGCAATCAGATGGATGCGGTAGAACAACTCATTCAGTCGGGACTCCAGAAGCATATGGAGGTGGGTAAGGTGAAGGTAAAATCGATGACTGTGGACGGATCCACGATTCTCCTTGACCTGAGCGAAAATTTTGGTCAGGTGCCTTTTACCCGTGAATCATTAGAACAACTCAAGGCCGATGTGAAGCAGTCGCTTGGTGGCGATTATGCAGCCAGCGACGTGAAAATTACCATTCAAGGTAACGACACTGAACTCTACTTTGCCGACTATGACGCGGCTTATTCCCGCAATCACGGCTCATTCATCACTCCGCAAGATCCCAATCGCCATTACGGCAAGGGGCTTGACAAGAATGTGATTGCCCTGTGGCAGAGTCATGGCTGGTATTTTGAACCCACGCTCAATCGTTGGGAATGGCAGCGTGGTCGTCTGATGCAGACGGTGGAGGATATGTATACCCAGAGCTATGTGGTGCCTTTCCTCATTCCTATGCTGGAAAATGCCGGTGCCTATGTGTGGGATGCTCGCGAGCGCGATACGCACAGCATTGCAGTGGTAGTTGACAACGATGGAGCCCATGCGCAGAATGGCTATGCCGACTTGAATGGAAAGAAGAAATGGAGTACAGGTACCGAAAATGGTTTTGCTTACTTGGAAAAAGAATACAAGGATTTCGAGAATCCCTTTGTGACCGGTACCTATCGTCAGGTAGAGTCGGTAAAGGATAACAAGAAACTCTCTACGGCTCACTGGGATGTGGATATGCCCGAGGCTGGTGAATTTGCCCTTTATATCAGTTACAAGTCATTACCTAACAGTGTTAGGGATGCTCGCTACACTGTCAACGACTTGAGCGGAACACATGAATATGATGTCGACCAGACGATGGGTGGAGGCGTGTGGGTCTATCTCACCACCGTTCAGCTTAAAAAAGGCATGAACAAGGATGTGGTCACGCTCTCCAATCTCTCGAAAGCCGACAAGTGCGTTGTCACAGCTGATGCCATCAAGGTAGGTGGTGGCTTGGGTAACATTATCAGGAAGGTGGCTCCCTATACTGAAGAGAACCTTGCCATTGCCAAGGAGAATGGTGATGAGAAATATCTTGCCAAGCCTGGTGTGAACTACAAGTATGTGCCATGCGGCAACCGCCCCTGGTTCACCATTGGCTCGCGCTACTATCTGCAGTGGGCCGGTTTCCCGCACGAGGTGTATTCCACTTCGCAGGGCATTAACGACTATGTCGACGACTATCGCAGCCGTGGCGAGTGGGTCAACTACCTTGCCGGTGGCTCTGATGTGCTGCCCAATCGTGCAGGCCTGAAGATTCCCGTTGACTTGTCGCTGGCCTTCCATACCGATGCCGGAACGACCAACGATGATGGCATCATTGGTACATTGGGTATCTATTGCACAATGAAGAACGGCAAATCGTTCGGCACTTACGAGAACGGCACATCGCGTCAACTCTCGCGCCTTTATACCGACCTCGTCATGAAAGAGATATGTAACGACATCAGGGCAAAATACGAACCCAACTGGACAAGACGCGGACTGCGCG
>JAEEVB010000135.1 GCA_016287065.1 Muribaculaceae bacterium | reverse complement strand
TTGCCTGCCAATAAAGTGTCAGTAACCATGCGTGATGCTTTAAGCATAGCGTATATTGAGATCAATTCAATGGATGGGAAAGTACTTAAAGTTGCACATGAAGAGTAATAAAGAAACAACTTAAGAAATGAATACAAAACAAAAAACCATTTATATATTATTTCTGGCATTTTTTATTATTCAGGCGCTAATGATGCTTGCTTTAACAGTGGTTGCTCCCGATACAATGTTGGTGTTGGGATTGTTGGTTGCTGCCATCGTGTTGCAAATAAAAGAGCCACAGAACTATAAACTGGTGATGGGGTTTTATATAGCTTATTCTGTGTTGCTGTTTGGATATTTTTACCTCTTCTACTTGTTTGTGTTATGGCACAAATGGACACCAATGCTGTTGCCGGTTTTGAACCTAATTATCATATTCTTTTACTTTAGGTACTATTACAAGAATTTTGTAAAAAATAAGAATAATGGAGTAATTAATGTGAGTTATAATAAACAAGAAGAAAAGATATAATTGAGATATCATTTAAGTTTTGCAAGGGGCTGGCCTCACCACCAGCCCATTTGCTTATTAGCGTCAACTCGTTTACTTGTTTCCTCGTTTACTATTCTACCATTTTACCATTTTACTTAACTGTGTTTTCACCATTTCCCTCACACCCATTTCCCCTTATCTTTGTTTCAAACGCTCTTTGATAAGTTTCTCATCCATCCCATCCGAGTCCTCCGAGCCCCCCGCCCGCCAAGCCCCGTCAGGGGCGCAAGATAATAGGCAGGGGTTTCGCTTCGCTCCACCCCTGTATATAGGAACCATAATAATATTTAGCCCCATCGGGGCGACAGAAAATAAATATGAAAGATTTTGTTTTTAGAACCGAGCGAAATGCAGCAACATCGCAAAGCAAAAGTCGCTCGACAGAGCGGTGTGCGGTGCCGAAGGCATTGCGACTTTTCTCAATTTTCCATAATTTCCCGCTTTTCCCAGAATTCCCAGCGTTCCCACGCTTCCCCTCCATTCCCTCAGCGCATCTAGAACGGCTAGAAAATCGAGAACGGCTAGAACATTTATCTGATAACTGAAAACTGAAAACTCTACAACCTGTTTATTACTCCAGATAAGGTTTGATGCGATTCAGAGCCTCGACTAGGCGGGCACGCTGACAAGCCATATTCACGCGCAGGAACCCCTCGCCTGCCTTACCATATATACTGCCAGAGTTGAGCAGCACTTTGCCCTTCTCTTCAAGCTCCTTCACCAGCTCATCCGAGGTCTTGCCCAGGCTGCGACAATCTATCCATGCCAGATAAGTGCCCTCCAGTTTGGTCACGCCCAGATGCGGCAGATTCTTCTCGAAGAACTCCTTCAGAACCTGATAGTTGCCATACACATAGTCCAGCATCTGCACCAGCCAGTCTTCGCTCTCGTTAAAAGCAGCAATGGTAGCATCCACGCCAAAGGGATTCACCTCATGCACCTCGCAACAGGCAAGATGTTCGGCAATGCGCTCACGCCACTCGCTGTTCACCGTCACAATGTTAGCCATGTGCAAGCCAGCGATGTTAAACGCCTTACTTGCCGAGCAGCAAGTCACCGTATGCTTTGCAACCTCAGGGCTCAACGAGGCAATAGGAGTATAATGATACTCGCCATAGGTGAATTCGCAATGAATTTCATCTGCCACAATCGCCAATCCATGCTTCAGGCAGATAGCGACCATGTGTTCCAGTTCCTCGCGGCTCCACACGCGGCAGGCAGGATTGTGAGGATTGCATATGAGCATTGCCTTCACACTCGGGTCACTTGCCTTACGCTCCAGATCTTCAAAGTCAATGTGGTAGGTATTATTCTCATAAACCAGGTTATTCTCCACGAGCCGGCATCCAGCATTTTTTACATTGGTAAAGAAGCAGTTATACACTGGTGGCTGAATAATCACGCCGTCGCCAGGCTGCGTCAACGCCTTCAGTACCATGGTCACTGCAGGAACCACACCCGTAGTGTAGAGGATGTCGGCGGACGTGAAATGCCAGTTATGGCGACGGGCAAACCAACCGACTACCGAATCGTAGTAGCATGGCGGAACCGCCACATAGCCAAATATGCCATGCTCAGCTCTTCGCAAAACGGCGTCCTTAATGGGTTGCGACACTTCAAAGTCCATATCGGCTACCCACAAAGGTAATATACTCTCGTCTTTCAGCGTGTCCCACTTCACACAATGGCTGTGAAGACGCTCGGTGGGCTTGTCAAAATCATATCTCATGGATTAATATCAGTTTATAAAGGATTTACACCCTTTGGTTTGTTCTATTTTATAGGTTACTCCGTATTAGTTAATGCAAAATTACGAGTAATTCTCAAAACATAACGCAATTTCAGGCATGATTTTCAGCTGTAACCGCTCTTTTTCTTGACAGATGTGTCCAATTCCCCCACTTCAGGCGCATCAAGAAGATAATGCCTCTGAATATCAACTCGATGCACATGGCAATCCACACACCCTTCAGTCCCATGGTGGGAGCAAGTAGTGCAGCCAGGGTCAAGCGTACGCCCCACATGCTCAGGAAGGTCATACCGCAAGGCTTCAAGGTGTCGCCAGCACCCACAAACACGCCATAGCAAACGATCGAGGCGGCAAACAGCGGCTCGGCCCACGCCTCGATGCGCAGCACATCAGTTCCAAGAGCAACTATCTCACGCACAGGCGACATGATGCTCATCATCACCGGCGCCGCCACATACATCAGCACACCCATCACGCCCATCACCACCATGCCCAAAACCACCGTGATGTGAGCAAAACCATAGGTCAAGTCCCTTCGTTTGGCACCGATGCTCTGCCCTACCAGCGTGGTGGCAGCATCCGAGATACCGAAGCCCGGCATATAGCACAGGCTCTCGGCCGTCACGGCAAACGAGTTAGCAGCCAGCGCTATGCTACCCAACGGAGCCACAATCACGATAATAGCCACCTGAGCACTGCACATGAGCAGATGCTCCAGCCCCATAGGCGCTCCAATGTGGAATGCGCGCTTCACGCAAGCCAACGTGGGCTTGAAACTGCCACGCTCCTGACGCAGGCGCAACAGTGGCGAACGAGCCACGGCATAGTGCATCATCAGCACACAACCCACCAGTTCGGCAAGCACCGTGCCCGTCGCAGCGCCAGTCACGCCCAATCCAGCACCGGGCATAGTGAATGACATGCCCAGCATCTCTACCTCGCGCGTGGGGAATATCAAGAAGAAGTTGAAGACCACATCGAGCACGCACATCAGCACATTAATCATGCTCGGGATGCGCATATTTCCACTGCTCCTGAGCATGCCGCTTGCCAAGAAATCGTATTGCAACAACGGCAAAGCAAGGCTAAATATCAGGAAGTAGCGCGATGCATCGGCCGTGATTGCCGCACTGCCTCCTAGCCACACGGGAAGGTAAGGACTGATGATCGCGCCTATCAAAGCCAGCGCCACACCGAAGCATAACCCTACCGTGAGCGACTGGCGAAACACATTGCGAGCATCGGCATCGCGCTTGGCACCAATGTGATGCGCCACCTGCACCGTGAAGCCTGTAGATACGGCACCACAAAGGCCGCCCACCAGCCACAACGACGACGACACTAAGCCTACCGATGCCGACTGATGAGCACCTAACTTACCCACCATCGAAGCATCGATATATTGCATCACAATCGATGACAGCTGCGCCAGTATCGACGGCACACTCAACAGCGCCACCAGCATCAGCCGGTCGCGCAATGTCATTCGCTCGCCGTTGCGAATCATCAGCATCAATCTGTCGGTCTGTGATTTTGCCATACTTTTATATCCAAGTTTGTATCTCTATATACTTGAGGGTTATGGGTTGAAAGTTGAAAGTTAAGAGTTGAGAGTTAAGAGTTGAGAGTTGAGAGTTGAGATAAGGGCTGTGAATGGAGGATTGAGAGTCGAGAGTAAGGGCTGTGGATTGAGGGTTCAAGACTGTGGATAGAGGATTGAGGGTTGAGGATTGAGGATTAATAGCTTATAGGTGAATTGAAAGTTCTAAAACAAAAGAGTCTCGAAACTCGAGACTCTTTCGTATTAGTATTTACCTTACTATCTATTATTTGCGTTCGATAGTCACGGCGCGGCTCAGAGAAGCGCACTTGGGACCGTAGTCAACCAAGTTAGCGTTGTTGATGGTAGTCTCGAGACGGTTGTCAGCGATACCCTTACCAACGAGAGCTTTCTTAACGCCAGCAACACGGTCCTTACGCAGACGCACGTTGATTTGGTCGTTACCAGTGTAGTTGTCAGCCCAACCAGTCAGCTTGTAGTTGCTGTTTTCGTTAGCCATAACTTCAGCAACAGCGTTAACAACGTCGTTCTGAACACCTACGATCTTAGAAACATTGATAGGATAGTAGATAGTTGCAAGAGGAGCATCACCCTTTTCTTCGGCTTTCGGGCAAGGACGATTCAGGCAGTCATCAAGCTGTTTCTGCAGCGAAGCGATCTTGGCGTTAGCGCCTTCAAGCTTGTTGCGGAGGTCGTTGATAAGACCGCTCTGGTCGATAACGGGAGGACATACGGGAACAACGGGAGCATTCCATTCAGTCTTACCGAACTTGTAACCAAGACCGAGCAGTGCGCTGGGATATTCAATCCAAGTCTTGCGGCCACTACCGTCAACGTGTTCCTGTACCATGTCGAAACGAAGGTCGAGGAGCAGGTCGAGGTGTTTGCTCAGAGCGAAGCTGTTCAGCAAACCAGCCTGGAGAGCGAAGTTACGATCGTGATTTCTCTTGCCATCCCTATCTTCCTTACCACCAGCATACTTGAAGTCGCCATTGCCAGCGTTCTCACGATATACGTTCCAGCTCATAGCAGCACCAGCATAAAGCGTAGCGTTGTAGAAGCGGCCGGGACGATAACCACACAGCCAGTTAGTCAGGTTGAACAAGATGTCGCCAGTGATACCGAAGCGATTGAACTTCTGGCCCATAAGACCTCTGCCTTCGCCATCTTTGAAGATTTCGGTATCCCAAGTGCGATAACCGATACCACGAGCATCAGTTGCACCAATCATCTGATCGAAGTGACCACCAAAGCGGAAACCGAGCAGCGGAGAGAACCACTTACCAATGAACAGATCAGCCTTAGGAGCAAGACGCTTGCCAAGCTTCACGTTAGCATCCTTGTAAGACATCATCACGCCAACACCACCTTCACCCTGAATGAACCAGTTGTCCTTCATGTTGTTGAAGATGTAGCCTTGAGCGGGATCTTCCACATAAGTAACTTCCTGAGCGTTAACTGCAGGAGCCACTAACATTGCACTTGCAAATGCAAATAATGTAATCTTTTTCATAGACTTACGTTTTTTTGTTAGTATTATAAAACATTAAATAAAATCGTAATAACACAAAATACGGTGCAAATATAAGTCTTTTTTTTTAATCTTTAGCACTTTTCCCTAAAAAAAGTGCATTTTTTCGCGTTTTTTTTAAGATTTGACCCATTTTTCTATCTCTGAGGCAATGTTTTCGGGCGTAAATCCGAATTTTTCATCCAAAACGCCGTAGGGAGCCGAGGCTCCAAAATGGTCCAAACCATAGACCTTGCCGTTAGGTATCAGGCGCATCAAGGTCGAGGGTAACCCGGCTGTCAAGCCAAATGCTTTCAAATTGGAAGGAATCACCTGGTCGCGATAGGCTTTATCCTGATTCATGAACACACCAATCGATGGAGCCGACACGATTTGCGATTTCACGCCACGCTCCTTGAGAAGTGCGGCAGCAGCCAGCAGTGTGCCCACCTCCGAGCCATTACCCACCAGAACCACATCGGGAGCGTCATCTTTATAAATAATGTAAGCCCCCTTCTCGGCCTGTATTGCTTCGTTGAATCGGGCAGCATAGCCTTCGCCATTCATGGCAGGCAGGTCGTTCACATTCTGACGCGACAGGATCAGGGCTGTAGGAGTGTGCATGTTCTCCATGGCCATTTTCCACGCCACCGTGGTCTCGGCACTGTCGGCAGGACGCAGCACCAGCATGCTGTTGCGGCCGCTATGGTTCTTGAGTTCTTCCATCAGGCGTATCTGAGCTTCTTGCTCCACAGGTTCGTGAGTGGGGCCGTCCTCTCCTACCCTGAATGCATCGTGGGTCCAGACATATTTCACCGGCAATTCCATCAATGCAGCGATGCGTGCTGCAGGTTTCATGTAGTCGCTAAACACGAAGAAGGTACCACAAGCGCCAATCACGCCGCCATGCAGTGCAATGCCGTTGATGATGGCAGCCATAGCCAACTCCGAAACGCCCGCATGCAGGAACGCACCACTGAAGTCGCCCCGCTTGAATGCTGTGGTCTGCTTCAAGAAACCGTCGGTTTTGTCGCTGTTGGCAAGGTCGGCACTCGACACAATCATGTTGCCCACCTTCTTGGCAAGTTCGCCAAGCACATCGGCCGATGAGGCACGCGTAGCAATATTCGGTTTGTGAGCAATAGAAGCATAATCGATTGCAGGAAGTTCGCCCTTGATATAACAATCGA
>JAEEVB010000134.1 GCA_016287065.1 Muribaculaceae bacterium | reverse complement strand
GTTAACTGGCGGCACGGAGAAAATGCGCCCTTTCCTCTCGTCTTGCTGGCTGCCGGTGTGTTGACGGTTTCGATCCCCGAGCCATTGAATGCATAACTGCCAATAGAAGCCAGTTTGGAAGGGAACGTGATGCTCTTCAGTTGCTTGCACCCGGCAAAGGCTGCCATGCCTATGCTCTTAAGCGAGGTGGGAAGCACCACACTCGTGAGCTTCTTGCCAAAGAACGATAGCTGAGGCAACTCATTGGCGGGAAAGAGTATCTGACCATTGACCAGAGGAGTTCTGATGCCATCATAGGCAACTATGGTAACCTGCGAGAGATTGACCTGTTTAAGCTCATTCAATTCATTAGAGATAAACATGAAGTCGCGAGCATCCATGGTGCCCGTAATCGTAAGATCTGTGATGCTATGGTTGGTCACTTTCTCCGACAAGCCACCGGCAGTGCATTCAACATTAGCACCTTGCATGCCCAGGGCACACAGCATCATGATGAAAAGAAACTGAATCTTGCGCATATATAATATCATTTTAAGTTTACAAATTTACAGAAAAAAATTATAACAAACTACTTTTGTTATATAAATTAATATTAATCTATAAACGATAATCTTTTCTATTTATTGTGCAAAAGCCCATTTTTACCAAAAAAAAGTGATTCCCGCCAGAGGCAAGAATCACTCTTATAATCATCTAACGAGGTTATGCACAGCCGTTTCGCCATGCAGTCGCCCTATCGTTTATTTCACAATCACCTTGTAACTCTTTCCATTAAGGCGAACAATGTAGATACCGCCTGCTACTGGCCACTCGTTGCGACCCGGGGCAACCGTGAGGTCGGTATACATACCGTTGGTAGCCACGAGTTGAGCGTTACCGCCTTCGGCACTCTCAATCACAAGCATGCCACCATAAGCATATACCTTGTCGGCACCAACAGTCATGTCGTCGATGCCAGTAGTGTTGCTCACGGCTGTAACGGCATCAGAACCCAGATATTTTTCATTGTCCGTGGTCACTAACAAGATGTCAGAGGTGGTAACAGAAGACTCGGCAGCCAGACGCTCGTCGGCACGCACCTTGAAGGTAAAGAGCGTTTCGCCAGTGCCAACAATAGCATCATTACCAAGCGAGTAGATCATCATGCGCAGCGTATTATTGTTGTCATCGAGCAGCGATGCCACACTGTGGTCTTGTGCTCTGCTGGCCATTGCGATAGAGCCTTCAACCAGCTGCATGCCCTCAGGCAACTGGAGGTCGAACTGCATGGCAGTATAGGTTTGCGTGTTGTTCAGACAAGCCTCCACAAGCACTTCAGAGCCAGGCTTCACCGAGAAGGGTTTCACCTCAACACAATCGGGAGTAACGGGTACCGACTGCTTGGAGCGTAGCACAGTTCCAGGACCGCCATGAAGAATGTAGTTGATGACCATCGTCACATCGTTCACGTCAATCCTTTCGTCATCATTGACATTAGCAGCAATGAAGACGAAGGGGTTGGGATTCTTCTTGAGAATGAAGTTGATGATGGTAGTGACGTCGTTGACGTCGACCTTGCCGTCGTCGTTGGCATCACCCATCAGATAGGCGCGCAAGATGTGGAACTCCTTCCACTGCTCGGCTTCGGCATAGTCGTCGGCCACCTCATTGCTTTCCACTTCGAGTTTCACAGCAGGCTGATCTACTCCGGCCCACACGCTGTCGCCCAGCGCAGGAACATCGATGGCAAGCGATGTGACATATTGAAGTCCCGTCATGCCAGCCATAGCCCACGAACCGATGTAAGACACCGTTGCGGGCAGATAGAAACGGGCCGTCTGGGCATTGTTATAGAAGGCATAGTCGCCTATAGTGGCCACGCCCTCGGGCAGCGAGTCGAGCGCCAGTCCCTGAGTGCCGGCAAGCATATAGGCGGGTATCTCGTCCACGCCATCGGCCATATTCAGTTGCACGAGCGACGGAGCATAGAAGAATGCGCCTTGCCCTATCGTGGCGAGCGATGCAGGAAGCGTGAGCTGCGTCAGAGCCGACTGGGCAAACGCCCATTCGCCCACACTGGAGAGCGAATTGAGATTATCAAGATTGATGCTTGTCAGGCCCGAGCGGATGAACGCCTCATCGCCTACACGAGCAAGCACCGAACCCTCGGGCAACTCAATAGACGTGAGGGCATAGCAACCATTGAAAGCGCCATTACCCAAACTTCGAACCTGCGGGCCAAGCGTCACGGTAGCCAACTGCTCATCGGCCTTAAACAGATTTGCACTAAGCTCAGCAGCCTCGAAAGTGGCTGTAGTGAGCGACTGACAATTTGAGAATGCACACTCGCCCACATATTTCACCGTAGCGGGCACGGTGACTGTAGTCAGCCCCGTTGCGCTAAAGGCATAACTACCAATGGAATCGAGGGTGGCGGGGAGCTCTATCGCCTGGAGCTGGTCGCAACCGGCGAAGGCACCCAGACCGATGCTCTTTAACGATACAGGCAGTACCACCTGGGTGAGCGGCAAGTCAAATAGTGCCATGGCAGGGATGCTGTGAGCGGCATAGTCGGTAAGTGTCAGGAACAGAGGGTTACGCGGGTCGCTAAAGGCGGCAATGGTCACGCCACTCAGGTCGATCTCGGTGAGCTGACGCAACGAGTCGGCAATGAACTTGAAGTCACGTGCATCCATCTCGCCTGTCAGCGTGAGGGCTGTTATCGAAGTGTCGTCGACCAGGTCGCGCAATGAGCCTGGTGTCGTTTCCACAACGGTTGCACTGGCCTTGAGCGAAAGCCCCAAAACCGACAGAAGCAGTAGCAATTTATGTATCATAGTATTCTAGTGTTTTGTTTTAAATCGCAAATTTACTGATTTTCATTGAAAACTGCACACTTTTTCCACGTTTTTAACTCAGGAAGGACATTTTTTTCAATAAACATCATTCTCATAACGTATTATAAACCCATTTTATTGTCAATAAGCACAAAAAAAAGCAACTCCGCTCGGGAAATTGCTTTTAATCGTTGAAGCTTGCATCATCTGCAGCCTTGCAGGCGCAGATCTCATGCGTTTCAGTTCTGTTCTTCTTGGGTGGCTGCCACTACGTTAATGTAAGTGTGGCCTGCGCGGTGCTGGAACTCAACGGTTCCGTCTACGAGTGCATAGAGGGTATGATCCTTGCCCATGCCTACGTTCACGCCAGGACGATGAACTGTGCCACGCTGACGACGGATGATGTTGCCAGCCTTGGCAAATTGACCACCATAAATTTTAACGCCAAGTCGCTTGCTGTGCGACTCGCGGCCGTTCTTAGAACTACCTACACCTTTTTTATGTGCCATAATTACTAAAATTTAAGGGGTTAAGCAACGACTTCTTTAATCACCAATTCAGTGAACATCTGGCGATGGCCGTTCAAACGGCGATAGCCTTTGCGACGACGTTTCTTGAAAACGATCACGTGTTCACCCTTCACGAGGGGAGTCTTCACCTCGCAAACTACCTTTGCGCCTTCTACGGTAGGCGCGCCAACTGTGATGGCACCGTCGGCGTCTACAAGAAGAACCTTGCCGAACTCTACCGAGTCACCGGCCTGCTTTTCTTCGCCGAGATACTGGACGAACAACTTCTTGCCGGCTTCGGCCTTGAACTGCTGTCCCTGAATGTCTACAATAGCGTACATTTAAATTATTGTATTTCAAGTTAAACCGTACGGCGGCACGGGCACTTTGCCACATGCACTTAATCGAGCCTTTCGGAAATGCGGATGCAAATTTACTACCTTTTTTCTTTTCTTACAAATTTTTCTTGCCAATTCCAATCACTTTCTTGATTTTTAACATTATCCGTGATTTTTATCAGAATGAACAATAATACATATAGAGCAGGGACGATGGACGCACCTGCTCTACTATTTACTATTCTACTGCCTTACTGCTCTACTGCTCTACTGCTCTACTGCTTTACTGCTCTACTCGTTTACTCTATGCCAAGGATGATGTTAATGACTGCCGTCACATCCATCACATTCACATCGCTAGTGTGGTTCACGTCAGCAGCCTCCACATTAAACGGCGAGGGATTGTTGCCCAAGATATAATTGATAATGGCAGTGATATCCTGCACATCCACCTTGCCGTCGCCATTGGCATCGCCTGGCACAAAGGTTGGCTTCTCGGTGAAGTAGCCCGGGTTCTCCGAGCCGCCATCAATGTGGGCGTACTCGGCATCGACATGGTCAGGGTCGTAGACGGTGCCCATGCCGCCCACCAGCGAGGTGCAGCCACCGAACATTCTATCCGAATTGGTGACGTTCTCGGTAGTCCAGCCCTCACCCACATAGATGGTGGCAAGATTAGCGCAGTCAACAAACATGCAGTACATGTTGGTGACACCCGCGGTGTTCCAAGTCGAGAGGTCGAGTGTTGTTATGCCCGTGCACCCCATGAATAAGTTCCAAATTGAGGCACTGCCGATGGTCCATCCCGAAACATCGAGCGTAGTCAGACTTGTGCAGCCAGAGAAGATGACGCCTACGTTAGCGATATTGCTAATGTCCCAACCCGAGAGGTTAAGCGATTCAAGGCCCGTGCAATTCTCGAACATGTTGCTCATGTTGGTGACGCTGCTGGTGTTCCATCCCGAGAGGTTAAGCGATTCAAGGCTCTGGCAAGACTGGAACATGTTGCCTATGTTAGTGACATTGCTCACATCCCAACTCGAGAGGTCTAGCGTCTTGAGGCTCGAGCAGCCATTGAACATGATACCCATGTTAGTGACATTGGCAGTGTTCCAACTTGAGATGTCGAGAGAATCTAGGCTTGAGCAGCCAGCGAACATGACACTCATTTTGGTGACACTGTCGGTATTCACTTTGCTCAAGTCCATGCTCGTGCAATTAGTGAAATTGTAGAACAGTTGTGAGCAGTCGCCGGTGAAGCTCACCTCATCGGTGGCTGTCACGCTTGTCACGGAATCGATGGGCACGTCATCGCCCCACTTGTCATTCTTGTTGAAGGGACCAAAGAGGAGTGCCAGCTCGTGGGTCTCGCTATCGTAGATGTAGCGCAGTCGCTGCACCTCGACGGTTAAGGTGGCATCCTCAAACGGCATCGTGAACGTGTTGCCGCTGATGGCGATACCGTTCACTGAATAAACGGGGGCATAGCCCTCAGGAACCTCGCCGCCGTAGTTTAGCGTGATGGTGTCGCCAGCGGCATAGAGGTTCACGCCATTGTGGGTGAGCGTGGCAACCGCAGTGGTGGCCACATCCTCGGGCAGGGTGAGCGTGAACACGCCCGTGAGGTAGCCCGGCTCGTCACCGCCGCGGTCCATGCAGGCGTACTCGCCATCGATATGGTTCTCATCATATGTCGTGCCCATGCCGCCCACCAAGTTGGTGCAACCCACAAACATGCTATTTGAGTTGGTGACATTCTCGGTGCTCCAGCCCTTGCCGGCGTAGATGGTGGCTAGGTTAGAACAGCCATAGAACATACTTCCCATGTCAGTCACTTTGGCGGTGTTCCAGTTCGAAAGGTCGAGCGAGGTCAGGCTCGGGTTGTAGGAGAACATAAAGCTCATGTTGGTGACCGCCGCAGTGTTCCAGCCCGAAAGGTCGAGCGAGGTCAGGCTCTCACAGTTGTGGAACATATTGCTCATATTGGTAACACTGGCAGTGTTCCAGCCAATGAGGTTGAGTGATTGAAGGCTCGAGCAAAACTCAAACATGCTATGCATGTTGGTAACACTGGCGGTGTTCCAGCCAGTGAGGTCGAGCGTCTCGAGGCTAAAGCACTGGTAGAACATCAGGCTCATGTTGGTGACACTTGCGGTGTTCCAGCCAGAGAAGTCAATCGTCTTGAGGCTATCGCAGCAAGCGAACATGCCGTTCATGTTGGTGACACTGGCGGTGTTCCATCCCGAAAGGTTGAGCGACTAAAGGTTCTGGCAGTTTTCGAACATCATCATTGCGTTAGTGAGGCTGTCGGTATTGACATTGCTCAGGTCCATGCTCGTGCAATTGGTGAAGTCCCAGAACAGCTCCGTGCAGTCGCCAGTGAAGCTTACCTCGTCGGTGGCGGTAATGCTCGTTACATAATTCTTGTTCACATCGTTGCCCCACTTGTTGTCCTTGTTGAACTCGCCCCAGATGAGCGCGAGCACGCCTGTTGTGCTGTCGAAGGTATAGCGTGCTTGTAACTCAACGCCAATCTCGGCATCGGCGAAAGGCATCGCGAAGGTGTCGCCATCGATGGGCTCGCCGCCCACGGTGAAGTGGTAGAAGCGCATGTTCTCGGGCGGTGTGCCATTATAACTTAAGGTGATGTCGCTGCCAGCCTTATAGTAGTTCACACCATTGTGTGTGAGCGTGGCGGCAGCGGTGGTGGTCACATCCTCGGGCAGGGTAAGCGTGAACACTCCAGTGAGGTAGCCAGGCTCGTCATAGCCGTGGTCATAGCGGGCGTATTCGGCATTGGTGTGGTCAGGGTCGAATGTGGTGCTCATGCCGCCCACCAGCGAGGTGCATTTGTAGAACATTCCATCCGAAATGGTGACGTTCTCGGTGTTCCATTCCTTGCCGGCGTAGATGGTGGCTAGGTTCGAA
>JAEEVB010000133.1 GCA_016287065.1 Muribaculaceae bacterium | reverse complement strand
CGGCGGCAAATCCATCACTTTTCAGGTACCCACACTCATGAGTGAGGGGTTAGCTCTTGTGGTCACACCCATCATTTCACTCATGAAAGATCAGGTCGACAACCTCATTGCCCGTCGCATCAAATCCACCTATCTTCATGCCGGCCTCTCTTATACCGAACAGAAAAGAACCATCGAGAAATGCCTATATGGCAAATGCAAGTTCCTCTATGTTTCTCCCGAGAGAATATCGTCTCAATCATTCTTGACCTATCTGAAACAGATGAAGGTCAACCTTATAGTAGTTGACGAAGCACACTGTATATCCCAGTGGGGATATGACTTCAGGCCTTCTTTCCTCAAAATTGCTACTGTCAGAAAACTGTTCAAGAATGTGCCGGTGCTGGCTCTCACCGCAACTGCCACAGGGCAAGTCATCGATGACATTGTCAAGAAACTAGAATTCTCACCAGGCTACAGGGTTTTCAGAAAAAGCTTTTCTCGTAGCAATCTATCATATGTAGTTCGTTACTCAGAAGACAAGACGGCCCAACTTGTGCACATTCTCAAGTCGGTGAATGGCTCAGGCATCGTGTATGTGCGTAGTCGCAAACGTGCAAAGCTGCTTGCCGATGAACTGGTACGCAACGGCATCAGTGCCGACTACTACCATGCAGGACTCATTGTAGAAGACAAAGAAAATAAGCAGAATAAATGGAAATCCGACGAAATTCGAGTCATCGTCGCCACCAATGCCTTTGGCATGGGCATCGACAAGCCCGATGTTAGAATCGTGATCCATTATGATTTGCCCAACTCGCTCGAAGAGTACTATCAGGAAGCCGGCAGAGCCGGGCGCGACGGCAACAAGTCGTGGGCAGTTGCCCTTACTACTCATTCCGACCAGGGTGTGCTCCGTCGTCACATAACCGATGCCTATCCCGAAAAAGACTTTATCAAGAAGGTGTATGAGCGCGTGGGTAATTTTCTCGAAGTGCCAATAGGAGAGGGGTTTGAAAAATTGTATGACTTCAATTTCAATCTCTTCTGCCAAACATTTAAACTGCCTATACTTCCCACACACAATGCGCTGAAGATTCTCACTCGTGCTGGTTATATTGATTTCATCGAGGAAATTGAAACGCAGTCGCGTGTCATGATTCTCGTAAACAAAAACGAACTCTATGACCTTCACACTCAGAACACTAATGCCGACAGAGTGTTACAGGCCTTGCTAAGGACCTATTCAGGACTATTTGCCGATTATGTATTTATCAACGAGGCAGTAATTTCCTATCGATTCGGTATCACTGAGAATGACATTTACGATGCCCTTATCGAACTCAATCGGCTACACATACTGCATTATGTGCCCCGCAAGCGTACTCCTTATATTATATATACCACATCACGAGAAGAACCCCGCTATCTTCTTTTCCCGAAAGCCGTTTATGAAGATATGCGAGCCCGCATGGAGCAGCGTGTGAATGCTGTCATTAATTATGCACTTACCAATGCCACCTGCCGAGAGAAGATGCTACTGCGCTATTTTGAAGAACAAAGCGATGACTGTGGCCGATGTGATGTGTGTATTGAGAAGCGAAAGAAATCTGATCACAATCCTCAAGATGTTCAGGAGGGGGTGCTATATATGGCTCAAGTCAAGCCCCGCCAGCTCAACGACTTCATCACCACCTTATCGTTCCCTCAAGATGAGATTATTGCCACAGTCTCTTTCCTTGTTGACGAAGGCTTGCTCATCCACAAGGTGCCTGAAGACACCTATGTCAATCCCATACCCCTGAAATGAAAAATCATCCCCCACTACCATGAGTGAGGGATGAATCATTTATGATACAGCTATTTGTTATTCTATCATGAGAGGGTTGCTCACCTTCTCAGGTAATAGAGCAAAGTCAATCACATCCTGAATAGTGTTCACAAAGTGGAAGTTGAGCCCTTTCAAGTAGCGTTCGTTGATCTCATCCACATCTTTCTTGTTCTCTTTACATAGAATGATGTGCGTGATGCCGGCACGCTTGGCAGCCAAAATCTTCTCCTTGATTCCGCCCACTGGCAGCACTTTGCCTCGCAAGGTGATTTCGCCCGTCATGGCCAGGTGGTCGCGCACTTTGCGCTGGGTGAACGACGATACCAGCGAGGTAGCCATCGTAACACCAGCCGAAGGGCCATCTTTGGGAATCGCTCCTTCGGGCACGTGAATGTGCACATTATATTTATCAAAGGTCTCGTGATTGATGCCAAAAGCATCGGCATGAGCCTTGATGTATTGCATAGCAATCACTGCCGACTCTTTCATCACATCGCCCAGGTTACCGGTCAGTGTCAGTTTATCGCCCGACTTGCCTGCCTTTGCCAGCGATGATTCTATGAAGAGGATCTCGCCGCCCACAGCGGTCCATGCCAGTCCGGTCACCACGCCGGCAAACTCGTTGCCCTCGTAGTTATCTCGATTCACCTCTTCCTTGCCCAAATAATGGCTAAGACGGTCGGAGGTGATGTGAGTGTCAAATGTCATTCCGGTTGCCTTTTCACGGGCTATTTTGCGCAACACTTTACCAATCTTCTTTTCCAACTCACGCACACCGCTTTCACGTGTGTAGTTCTCAACGATTTTCACAATTGTCTCTTTCGGGAACGCGATTTCCTTTGGTTGGAAGCCATTCTCTTCGAGTTGTTTTGGAACAAGGTGTTTGCGGGCAATCTCAACCTTCTCTTCCATGATGTAGCCATTGATTTCAATGATTTCCATACGGTCGAGTAGGGGTTGCGATATGGTTGTCAGATTGTTGGCTGTAGCAATGAACAGCACTTTCGACAGGTCATAGTCGATGTCGATGTAGTTGTCGTGGAAACGACTGTTCTGCTCGGGGTCAAGAACCTCAAGCAGAGCCGACGACGGGTCGCCCTTGAAATCTTGTCCAACCTTGTCAATCTCATCAAGCAGAATCACGGGATTGCTACTCCCACACTTGGCGATGGCTTGCATGATGCGGCCCGGAAGAGCGCCAATGTAGGTGCGGCGATGACCACGAATCTCGGCTTCGTCATGAAGGCCTCCCAACGAAATGCGGGCATACTTGCGGTTGAGCGCTTCTGCCACCGATTTGCCAAGCGAGGTCTTACCCACACCAGGAGGGCCATAAAGGCACAGGATGGGGGCCTTCAGGTCGCCTCGTAGCTTGAGCACCGAGAGGTGTTCCAATATGCGGTCTTTTACCTTCTCAAGCCCATAATGGTCATGGTTGAGCTTAGACTCCACTTTTTTCAGGTTAAAATTGTCCTTTGTATAGGTGTGCCAAGGTAGCGACAGCAGATTGTCGAGATAGGCATATTGGACCGAGTAATCAGGCGATTGAGGATTCAGTCGCTCCAGTTTTCGCAGTTCTTTCTTGAAATGAGCTTCTTCGGTTTCGCCCCATTTCATCTTCGACATGCGTTCTTGCAGTTCAGTGATATCGTCTTCGCCGTTGCCCAATTCTTCCTGAATGGTGCGCAGTTGCTGTTGCAGGAAGTGTTCGCGCTGCTGCTGTGACAAATCCTCGCGAGTACGCGACTGGATGGCAGCTTTTAGCTCTACCAGCTGAGCCTCTTTAGACAAGTAGCCATAGAGCAGGTAGGCGCGTTTCTTGATATTGCGCTCCTCGAGCAGAGCCTGTTTCTGTCGTGACTCAAAGGGGATGTTGGTTGCGAGGAAATTGATCAAATACACTGGGCTGTCGATATTTTTGATGGCAAATACCAGTTCCTTGGCGCCATCGCCCACGTTATTCAGCATCTCAAAGGTAATCTCCCTGATAGAACTGATCAGCACCTTGAATTCACGGTCGCGTGGGGTAGGCTGAGTTTCCTCCAGCAAGCGCACCTTTGCTTTCAAATAGGGCGACTGACTGGTGATTTCGCCCAGTTCAAAGCTTGAACGACCTTGCAGAATCACATTTGTCGAATTGTCGGGCAGATGCAGCACTTTGATGATGTCGGCAATGGTGCCGACAGTGTACAGGTCATTCTTCAGCGGATTCTCCTCCTGACTGTTGATTTGGCACACTACACCAATGGGGCGATTGTGCTTCTGGATGTCATTGATGAGTGCCAGTGATTTGTCACGGCCCACTGCCACAGGCATTGTCATGCCGGGAAACAGCACCATGTTGCGCAAAGGCAATATGGGCATATCGTCAAGTTCTGTCTCCTGCAGTTGAGAGTCATCTTGCTCGGTGTGGTGAATCTCAGTAAAAATGGGCACAATATGCGAAGTGCCATCGCTCATTTCTGTATCTTGTTCAAAAAATTCAATCATTTTCTTTACATTATTATATTTCGTCATCTCATTTTTCGCAAAATAAATGCCAAATTGCCATTTTGCCCGTTAAGAGTACCTCTTATTGCTATATATTACAAAAGTGGCAGTTCTTGCGCTGACAAAATGTCGCATCTCGCTTCTTGGCACGAAATCTGCTTTTTTCTCACACCAGAAAACAACTATAAACTTTAAAAAATATTTTTTATTATGATCATTAAACCATTAGGTGACCGTGTTCTTGTAGAACCGGCACAAGCTGAAGAAGTTACCGCTGGTGGTATTATTATTCCCGACAGCGCAAAAGAGAAACCCTTAAAAGGCAATGTAATTGCAGTTGGCAATGGCACCAAAGATGAAGAAATGATTGTCAAGGCTGGCGATGTTGTTCTCTATGGCAAGTATGCTGGCACTGAGATTGAACTCGACGGAGCCAAGTATCTCATTATGCGTCAGTCTGATATTTTAGGTATTATTGAATAACATTTAAACACATTATATTATTATGGCTAAGTTAATTAAATTTGACATAAAGGCTCGCGAAGAGCTGAAGAAAGGCGTCGACCAACTGAGCAACGCCGTTAAAGTGACCCTTGGCCCAAAAGGTCGCAATGTGATTCTTGACAAGAAATTCGGTGCTCCGCACATTACTAAAGACGGTGTGAGCGTTGCCCGTGAAGTGGAACTCGAAGACGAATTCCAGAACATTGGTGCTCAACTCGTGAAAGAGGTTGCATCCAAGACCAACGACGACGCCGGTGATGGAACTACCACCGCTACCATTCTGGCACAAGCCATTATTCAAGAAGGTTTGAAGAATGTAGCAGCAGGTGCTAATCCCATGGATCTGAAGCGTGGCATCGACAAAGCTGTTGAAAAAGTGGTTGAGTGCATCAAGGCACAGTCGCAGGAAGTGGGCGACGACTTCAGCAAAATTGAAAACGTGGCTCGCGTTTCGGCCAACAACGATGCCAAGATTGGCGAACTCATTGCCGAGGCAATGAAGAAGGTGAAGAAAGACGGCGTCATCACAGTTGAGGAAGCCAAGGGAACCGATACACACGTCGACGTTGTCGAGGGCATGCAGTTCGACCGTGGCTACATTTCGCCTTACTTCGTGACCAATGCTGAGAAGATGGAATGCGAGATGGATCGTCCTTTCATTCTCATCTTCGATAAGAAAATCTCTGTCCTCAAAGATATGCTTCCCATTCTCGAACAGACTGCCCAGAGCGGACGTCCGTTGCTCATCATTGCTGAGGACGTTGACAGCGAGGCTCTCGCTACACTGGTTGTTAACCGCCTGCGTGGTTCACTCAAGGTGTGCGCAGTCAAGGCTCCTGGCTTTGGCGACCGCCGCAAAGAGATGCTCGAGGATATCGCTGTGCTCACTGGTGGCACCGTGATCAGCGAGGAGAAGGGCATCAAGCTCGATGGCGCTACCATCGACATGCTTGGCACAGCCGAGAAGGTGACTGTGAACAAAGAGAACACTACTATTGTGAATGGTGCTGGCGACAAGCAGAACATTGCCGACCGTGTGGCTCAAATCAAGACTCAGATCGAAACTACCAAGTCGACCTATGATAAGGAGAAACTGCAGGAACGCCTTGCCAAGATGGCAGGCGGCGTGGCAGTGCTCTACATTGGCGCACCCAGCGAGGTGGAGATGAAGGAGAAGAAAGACCGTGTCGACGACGCTCTGAGCGCAACTCGCGCTGCTGTAGCCGAGGGTATTGTTCCTGGTGGCGGTGTGGCTTATATCCGTTGCCTCAAATCACTCGATACTCTTGAAGGCGACAATGCCGACGAGACTACAGGTATCAACATCATTCGCCGTGCTATCGAAGAACCCCTGCGTCAAATCGTCGAAAATGCTGGCATCGAGGGTGCTGTTGTGGTACAAAAGGTGCTTGAAGGTAAGGACGACTTTGGCTACAATGCCCGCACCGATCGCTACGAGAACCTGCTCGAGACAGGCGTTATCGATCCTGCTAAGGTGGCTCGTGTGGCACTTGAGAATGCGGCTTCAATCGCTGGCATGTTCCTCACCACCGAGTGTGTCATTGCCGAGAAGAAGGAAGAGGCTCCAATGCCTGCTGGCAATCCCGGTATGGGTGGCATGGGCGGCATGATGTAATTTCAATGCTATCACATTAGGTATGTAGGGCATATAAGCCCCATACTTCAACATAATCAAGGGCTGGCTTTCGCCGGTCCTTGATTTTTCTTGCTGTATGCTAGGCATCTATGTTACAACACCCATGTATTTCTCCATTTCACTAATTTGCATTTCCTCACATTATTTATTATTTTTGCAAGTGAAAAACGAAATCAACCAAAACCGTTCATATATGAAACGATTTCTTCTTTTTCTTGTTATTTTGGCGGCTTTTGTGTCAGTGGCGGCTAGTTCAACAGTGGTAATAGGTGGTATAACCTATCAGCAGCTCA
>JAEEVB010000132.1 GCA_016287065.1 Muribaculaceae bacterium | reverse complement strand
TCTTGATGTTGGTAATCGAGGGGTTCTTGAGGTGTTCCTGTGTGCCTATGGTCGTCTGTGTGCCGTAGGGGTGGGTGGGGAACATCTTGGCATTCATGGCATCGAAGAACTTCCACTGGTCTTTAGCGATGCCAATGTTGTACTCCTCATACACGGCTTCGAGCTCGGTGTGGAAACCGCGAATCACCATGTTGCGGAAACGGTCGCTCTGGATGCGAGCCCAGCGGTCGACTTCGTTAGCAGGGATGTCCTCGGTGTAGCAAGTCACATCGGTGCTGGTGTAGGCGTTGGTGCCAATGCCGCCGATGCCTGCCATGAGTTTGTCGTACTCATTGGGGATGTTGTACTGAGCTGCCAGCTGCGAGATGCTGTCGATTTCGTGATACAATTTCTTGCGCAGCGCAGGGTCGGTCACCTTGCGGTACTGTTCATAGCGAGCCTCGATGGTGTCGAGCAGCGGTTTCTCGGCAGCATAGTTGCTGGTGCCGAATTGCTTTGTGCCCTTGAACATGAGGTGCTCGAGGTAGTGGGCCAGACCGGTGGTCTCGGCGGGGTCGTTACGCGAACCGGTGCGCACAGCGATGTGAGCAGTGATGCGCGGCGATTGCGGATTAACACTGAGGAAGACTTTCAAGCCATTGCTAAGCGTGTAGCATTGCGTGGCTGTGGCGTCGCCTGGATAGGTGACGGGCTGTGGCACTTGAGCGGTTGCAAACATGCAAGAGCATGCAACCAGTGCCGAAATTAGAAATTTTGTCATATTAAGAATAATATTAAGGTTTCTTTCGTGGCACAAAATTAGCAATAAAACCGAAATTATGATAGAATAAAGTCATTATTCTACCCAAAAATATGATTTTAGCACAAAAAATAAAGCGGATATTTAAATGGTGACGATGCGGTCGAGGCGCACATACCACAGATAGCCCCGCACACGGTCATGACCCATCTTGCGCACAAGCTTCACATATTCAGCCACCTGACTGGCATTCTTCTCGCGTACCTCGGGCGAGTAGTTGGAGCCAAACTTGTAGTCAACCACTACCACCTCGCCATCGGGACGCACAATCACACGGTCGGGGCGACGCTTGCTGAACGAGATTGACGTGGTGCTGATGATGTTGCGCTCATTGAGCACACGGTTTCCTGCTGCATACCATTGCGAGATGACCGGATGAGAGAACATCTTGGCAAAAACCTCCTTGAGCATAGCCGTGGTCCACTCGTTATCGCCGTCGACCACACGGTGCTTCTGGGCATAGCGCAACGCATAGGCCTCGTCGCCCTGATAGTTGACGAGACTGAACACATGGTGCAGACGCTGCCCCTCCTGCTGCTTCACCGTCGACTCTTTGGGCAAGCGCACCTTAAGCATGGGCAGGGCCGATTTCACAAAATAAGTGAGCGTGCTATCATCTCCCGTAAGAGCATCTTCTTGCACCTTTGTTTCAGCAGCTCCATCTTTCACATAGGCCATTTCGGGTGTGCCATACTCGCAATACTGCAGGAAGGAGGTCACATCCTCTTTCTCGCACGTCACACTCTGGATGTTGGCATCATAGTTATGCGACGCCACGCCCTCCATCTCGGGCAACAGCTTGTGCAACCAGTCTCCAACCGTTTCGGGCACATCGTGATGCAGTTCTTTTACTATGGCAAAGATGTGCAACTGCTGCCGCGGGCGAGTGAATGCCACATAGGTGCGATTGATGCTATCGATCAGGCTCTCTTGCGTAATCGAGGCCAGATGCTTGCTGAAGGCAGAAAACTCCTGCAGCACCGAGTGATTCACGGGAATGAGCGGTGGCACGATACCCGACTCAGTCCCTGCACCTATACCGCCCACCGGGTCGCCATTGTTCAGCCACTCCTGCTTCGATATCCACTCCACCTCATCACATTTCACCATGGCCCAGTCGGCATACGGAATTATGACACAATTGCGTTCAAGACCCTTTGCGGCATGAATCGTCATGACGCTCACGGCATCCACGTCTTCTGACGACGGAACCGATAGGCGGTTGCATTGCTCATCCCAGTAACGCAGGAATTCATGCACTGTGCCGCCGCCGTTTGACTTTTGTGAGAACTCTACCACATAATTCTGAAATGCCATCAAGAACGGACTTTCATTGGTGGTTCTCTTGCCTCCTTGCAGCACATAGCGGTCGATGATTTTCTCCACAAGGCTCACGAGGCACAGCATCTCCTTTTGTGAGTCGGGCAGCACCTGAGCCATATCGGCCGCATAGGTAGCAAGCTGCGTCGCGACCGACTCGGCACGTAGCGACTCATTGGCCGCAAAACTTGCCGCCAGCTGGTCGCCGCAGTCGGCATCTTTAGGCATCTCGGCCACTGCATTCACAAAGTCGTGCAGCACTCGGTACTGGTACTGGTCCGACAGCCTTCTCTCCATCAGGCGGCTCTCTTCCTCATCAGGTTCCTCTTCTTCACCCGGTTTGAACTGTGTGGAGTCGACTAGCCTCAACACAGTCACCACAAGCCTCACGGCAGGAGAATTCTTGAGCAGCAACGACTCACCCGATATCACGGCTATCGCATCGCTCGCATCCGATTCCTGGTTGTGCTTCAGCAATCGTTGCACCACAGCATTACCCACGTTATGAGTATTGACGAGGATGAGCATATCCTTATAAGCGATGCCCTTGTGGTGATGCAGTTCCAGCAAATAAGATGGCAGGGTGGCCAGCATCTGGTCGGCAGGTTTCAGCACCTCACCATTCTCGTCGCAGCATTTCAGGCCCGTTTTGCTATCGTAGAGGAAATTCACACGCACATAGCCATTCAAGCCAGTCGTGTCGTAATTGCCGCTATACTCTTGATGCAGATGCGCATAGGTAGATTGCAACTTGCCATAATCTGGCTGAGCCGTCACATAGGCATCGAGCAGCGCCCTGAAAAAGACATTGTTGAATTTCACGATGCGCTCAAAACTGCGGTAATTCACCTTCAGCGTCTGGCTGTCGTCATAGAATCGCAGGAAATCGGCCTCCAAGTCGTGATGGAGCAGGTCGGGGTCGCTGTTCCTGAAACGGTAGATGCTCTGCTTCTCGTCGCCAATTATCAGATTCTCCTTCCCTGTCGACAGACTCTGTTCGAGCAGGGGCTTGAAGTTGGCATACTGCTTGCGGCTCGTGTCCTGGAACTCATCTATCATAAAGTGATTCAGCCAGGTACCTACACGCTCATACATAAAGGGCACCCCACTCTCCAGTACACGGGCAATGAGTTCATTGGTATCTGAAATCAGCAACAGGTTGTTATCTTTCCTGAACGTCTCGAGATGGCGATTCACCTCGGCAACCATGCCCAGACGCCAGATGCCGCCCACCAGAGACTTCAGAGCCTTGCCCTGATTGAGCGAGGACTGCACTGCATCGCGAAAGGCGAGAATGGCATCGCAGGCATCCATCGAAACCGGTACTTTGAAGCATTTACGGCTATTGTTCAGGTCTTCGGCAGTATATTCGGTCAAAGAATCACTGAGTTTCTTCTTGGGGTCGCGCTCCCGGAGCAGATTGCGCAAAGCGCTTCGACCCGTTATGTCGTCTTCGCTCAACGAGAATCGGGCGAGCAATGCCCTGAAGTCGTCGGGCGACAGGCCCGATCCTGGTTTACCCAAATAGGCGTTCTCGTAGCGAAGCGCCACCTCCAGCACTGCCTTCTTGAACTGCTGCAGGGGTGAGACGCCCGAGCCCTTATGTTGCAGATAAGTGAGTAACTCCGGCCGCTCGTTCACAAAGGTCTCCTTGTTCATCGACTTCAACAAGCCCATCAACTCCTTAAAGGCAGCTCGGCCAAAGAAGTTCCAGTCGCCCTTGCTCACCACGTCATCTCTCACAAGTTCCTTCACCCATTTGCTCACCGACTCGTTCTTGGGGCCAGCTCCAAGAGTCTTTAGAAAATCATGAATGGCAACCCTCATTGCATATTCCTCGTCGAGCTGCAGTTCATAGTCATATTCACAATCAAGCTCGTAGGCAAATGCTCTGAGCACCGTCTGGAAAAACGAGTCGATGGTGCTCACATGAAAACTCGCATAGCTGAACAGCACCTCCTTCAGGGCCTTGTGTGCCGCGGCCTTGATTTCGTCCTCACTCTCGGCATGCGTCTTCAAGAAGTCGGGCATATAGTCACATTCGCCCTGCCACAGGTTATAAAGTTCCGTCACTATGCGGCGCTTCATTTCCTCGGTAGCCTTGTTGGTGAAGGTGATGGCCAATATGTGATCGTGGTAGTCACGCCCGGTGCGCAGCCGGCATTTGCCCGTCGATGGGTCGGTAGCCCACAGCAACTGCTCAATGTAGAGTTTGGCCAGCGTATAGGTCTTACCCGAGCCTGCTGATGCCCGAAGCACACGCAAACCTTTGCTCTTCGAGGTCGTCTTGCTATTTTCTGCCACATTCATGTCTTTTTCTCCTACTTGCCTATTTAGGACTTTATCCACATTATATACTATATGACACGGGCCTTGAAGCCCATCGACTTGAGCTGTTCTACTACCTGGGTCCTGAAATCGCCTTGTATCAGAATCTCGCCGCCACGAGCCGAGCCACCCACACCGCAGCGCTTCTTGAGGACCGCTGCCAGTTCCTTAAGCCGCACCTCGTCGCATTTCAAGTCGACCACAAGGGTCACCTTCTTGCCATTGCGACCTTTCTTGTCGAGCAGCACATTCACCATTGCCCCACCCTGCTGAGCCACGGCGCTCAGTGGCTCGTTGGCAACAGCCTCGGCGGGTTCATCATTCACCTCCACGTTAAAGGCGGCTCCCAGTTTCGCTTTCCAGTCTTCAGTCATATATTTTACAAAAAATTCTGATAATTTTAAACCTTCAAAGATACAAATAATCTAAGAAACAATCAAAACTCAATGCACTGAAATCGCCCTTTTATTGGGCCCATGAATTTTTTTTTACAAAAAAAACCGAAAATGTGGAGAATATTCAAAATATTTCACTACTTTTGCCGCCAAGTTTACTACTATTATTATTAATTTTAAATTTGTGAGAAATGGCATACGTAATTAATGACACTTGTGTAGCATGTGGAACTTGCCAGAGTGTTTGCCCCACAGGCGCAATCAACGAAGGTGACATCTATGCAATCGATCCCGATACCTGCATCGATTGTGGCACATGCGCTGAAGCTTGCCCCACAGGCGCAATTGCTCCAGGCGAATAATTAAAGAAACACAACACGAAAAAAATGCTTTTGGCCCACCGGGTCAAAAGCATTTTTTATACATTCCTTTATCAAGGGATCAAACCTCAGGCGTTGTAGGAGGATTGATTGACGCTTCACCATTCAGCGCCTTTGCCTCGGCCTCATGTTTCTGCTTGTGGGTGTGGATTTTCATGCTGTCGAAGCCGGTGCCGTACACATTGTTGGCTGCCGTCATCGAGATGAAGGCCTTGTCGTCAACGCTCTTGATGATGCGCTGCACATGAGCGCTCTCGAAGCGGCGGCAAAGCACCAGCACAATCTTCACATCCTGCTTGGTAAACCAGCCTATGCCATCGAGCACCGTGCAGCCACGATGCGCCTCGGTGTTGATTTCGTCGGCAATCTCCTGCCACTTCTCGCTGAAGATGAGGAACTGCATGGCCTGATTGCGGTTGTTGATGACCATATCGGTCACTATCGAGAAGATGATGAGATAAACATAGCCAAACACCATGGTCTCGATGTTGTGGAACAGGAACCACGACGACGAGATGATGATGAGGTCGCAATACATCATCACGCGACCAAACGACACATTGCTGTGCTTGCTCACCATGGCCGCCACCACATCGGTGCCGCCACTGCTGCCGTTGTGCGTGTAGGTGATGCCCAGACCCACACCGCCGAACACAGCACCTATGATCACACTCATAAATGGCTGACCGTTGACAATGGGATGCGTGAACAGCGGGGTGAGGATACCCAGCAGAATGTTGAAAATTGTTGCACCTATAATGGTGCGAACCACAAACGACTTGCCCACGGTGCGGTAGGCTATCACAAGCAACAACACATTAATCAAGTAGTTGGGAATTGCAATATTGATGCCGTGGTTTGTTGCATAATAGATGATCGACGAGATACCCGCCACACCACCTGTGACGATATTCTCGGGCAGGATGAACGCCGCATAGCCAAACGACATGAGCGCCAAACCCAGCACCATCAGAATCAGGTCCTTGTATGCCACTTTTTTCATTGCTTCAGTATTTTATGACTCTTCTTGAGTCGTTGATTACACCAAAATTATAAATAATACTTCATTATTCGGCCTCGAACTTGAGAGTGTTGCGCGACGCGCTCTCGATGCGGCGATTGCGCCAGCAGCGCCGGCACAGCGACACATACTTATCGTCACCACCAATCTCCACCTGGTTGCCATCGGTCACAATGTTGCCTTGCGCATCGATGCGGGCATTGATGATGGTTTTGCGGCCACACGAGCAGGTCGACTTGATCTCGTCGATTGTGTCGGCAAGTTCCAGCAAGCGGCGCGAACCCTCGAACAGGTGCGACTGGAAGTCGGTCCTGAGTCCGTAGCACACCACATTCACTCCATAGTCGTCGACCACGCGGGCAAGCTGGTCCACCTGGTCGGCCGTGAGAAACTGCGACTCGTCGATCAGTATCCAGTCCTTCACCACGAGCGAGTGCTCGAACTGCTCCTTCAGGAACCTGTACAGGTCCATTTCAGGATAAATCCACGAACACTTGCGCTCGATGCCAATGCGCGAGCGTATCACATTCT
>JAEEVB010000131.1 GCA_016287065.1 Muribaculaceae bacterium | reverse complement strand
ATGAGTGTGGGTACCTGACAAGTGCCGGATTTGCCGCCGCCTGTTGGCATCAAGCCCAAGGTGTCCTTACCTTCGAGCACACTGTTGATGATATCTTCCTGAAGTGGCCGAAATTCGGTAAAGCCCCAATACTTTTTGAGTATTTCATGCATTTGGCTCATCGTTCACGTCATCATGAATGTTGATTCCCTTGATGAGCAACTGGATGAACGAAGTGTTGCGATGCTTGTTCTCTTCAATGGTGTAGCAGATGTCGAACGGAAGCCCCTTCTTGATGTGGTCGAAATAGCGGCCCATATTGAAAGCGATGCCATTCATCACCTTATCGGATTTACCATCAACAACCTCGAGCTTAATATGTTCGAGTTTTTTGCCCACGAGTTTACTTGTGCCAACATCGCGAACATTGAGCGTCATGAACACAGGCTTGACATTTTCAGGTCCAAACGGATTGAACATGCGCATATATTTCATGAGCTCATGATTGATCTCTTCAAATGAAAGCTCGCAGTCGATGTCGAGTTGTGGCGTCACCTGCTGAGTCTCGATATGGGTTTCGACATAGGCGCTCAATCGTTTCCTGAACTCAGATATGTTCTCCTCTTTCAGTGATAGCCCCACAGCATTAGTGTGTCCACCGAAGTTTTCGAGCAGGTCGCGAGTGGATTTAATGGCCGAGTAGACATCAAAACCTCTCACCGAACGAGAAGAACCAATGGCAATGCCGTCGCCATCATAAGTGAGAACGACTGACGGCCTGAAGTACAACTCGGCCAGTCGTGAAGCCACGATGCCAATGATACCCTTGTGCCAGTTGCGGTCGTAGATGACGATGGGTTTCTTTTCCCCAATCTGTTCTCGATGGTTCTCGATAATAATGTTAGCCTCTTCGGTGATCTGACGGTCAAGTTCCTTACGGTCCTTGTTATACTGGTCGATGCGCTTGCTTATTTCATAGGCTTCGCTGGGATTCTTGGTGACAAGTAGCTGGACAGACTCCAGTCCCGACTCCATGCGTCCAGAGGCATTGATGCGCGGTCCAATCTTGAAGATGATGTCGCTAATGGTAATCTCGCGCCTGTTGAGACCGCACAGTTTAATGATGTTGCGGAATCCGACGTTGGGGTTAGAGTTAAGTCGTTTGAGGCCATAGTAGGCCATGATGCGATTCTCATCAACGATGGGAACAATGTCGGCGGCTATACTCACAACCAACAAGTCGAGAAGACTTTCAAGGTCATAAATGTTGTTGATGCCATTGCTCTTGGCAAAAGCCTGCATAAACTTGAAGCCAACACCACAACCCGAGAGTTCCTTGAATGGATAATGGTCGTCCTTTAACTTGGGATTGAGGATTGCGACCGCATCGGGAAGTGTGTCGTCGGGCACATGGTGGTCGCATACAATGAAATCGATGCCCTTCTCTTTGGCATAGGCAATTTCTTCGATAGCCTTGATGCCACAGTCGAGCACAATTATCAACTTCACCCCTTGCTCGGTAGCATAGTCGATGCTCTGCAAGGAAATGCCGTACCCCTCATCGTCGCGAGTGGGTACATAATAAATCACATTAGAGTAAAAATTTCTCAGGTAACGGTAAACCAGAGCCACGGCAGTTGTGCCATCGACATCATAGTCGCCATATACCATAATTTTCTCTTTCGCCCCTAAAGCCTGATTCAGCCTCGCTACAGCCTTTTCCATGTCCCTCATCAGGAATGGATCGTGCATTTGGTTTAATGAGGGATAGAAGAATTGCATGGCATCGTCCATGCTCTTCATACCTCGCTGAACCAAAAGCCGTGCAATAGCCGGACAGCCCGAAAACTTGTCGTTCACGAGCTGCGCTTCTACTGCGCGTTGTTCGGATGTAAGGGGTAAGTAATTCCATTTACTTATCATTTATGTTGTTATTTTATTGGCTAAAATAACAGGCACACGCTTGTACCTTGAGGCTGAATTGGTCAAGAGTCACTATAAAATGCACTCTTGAGGAGATGCGATGCTATGCATCAAATGACGCCTTATCATGACCAAGATGGGCAAGCCGCATAAGCCGCCCCACCCAATCAAATGGCATCTAAACTTGTGAGCAACAAAAAATTAACGCATATGTGTTTCACAAATCAACATGCAAAAGAAATGCTGTTCAAACAGCCGACTCACAAATTTTACGCAAAAATAGAAAAAAAAGATGAAGAATGCAAGAAAAAAGTTTAAATCTTTTTTAAATTAACATCCATTTGCGGGAACGGGAAGTGGAGTCCGTTGAGCGGGAGCTGCTTGTAAATAGCCTCGTAGGTGTCATAAAGCACATTCCAGTAGTCGCTTGTTTTTGCCCAAGCGCGCACAATGAGCACTACCGAACTGTCGCCCAGTTGTTCTACTGCCACATAAGGTGTGCAGTCTTTCTTAGGTTGGCGTTGCTTGATCACTTCCTGCTGCTGTTCGCTCCAGGTCTCGACCTTTTCCTTTATCTTTTTACAGAAGATGCGCTGCCACCATTTTCTCTTCTTCTTGTCGGTAGATTGCTGAATGGCCTCTAGAACAGGAGCATCGTCAGCAAAATGCTTTTTGACAATGCGCTTGTCGTTCTTGAGTATAGCCAAAATCACTTCTCTGGCCTTGTTGACATCATCACCATAAGCAATTGAAACCCTCCACTCAATACGGTGGTGATTCTCGGCAGTGAAATTATTGATGGTACCAGTCGACAAGCCTCCGTTGGGAATTATGATGCGCTCGTTATTATAGGTGGTTATGACTGTGTGGAATATCTGTATCTCTTTCACATGCCCCTTGAACTCTCCAAACATAATGTAGTCGCCCACTTTGTAGGGTTTCAGCAGCAGAATCAATACCCCACCTGCAAAATTCTGGAGAGTTCCGCTCAATGCCATGCCAATCGCTACACCTGCCGATGCGAAGATGTCAATGAACGAGCTGGTCTCGATTCCGAGCACACCAATGACGGTGACGATGAGTAAGAACAGTAAACTGATTTTCAGGAAACTAAGTAAAAATGTACTTAGAGATTTATCGACATCGCGGCGGATAAGGATTTTGCGCAGCAGTGCATGCAACCTGTTGATGATAAATTTGCCGATATAGAAGACTGCAATGGCCGCTACAATCCTGATGACGAAATTCACGGCCTGAGTGCTAACCGTTTGTATCACATTGTTCCAATCCATCTCTTTCAGCTCTTGCGACAGTTTGTCGGGTGTCATTTGCTGAAGAGCAGAGTCGGCAACGGCTTTCACGTTGTTGGCCGTCTTCATTAGTGTGTCTTGTACGGCGTCAGGAACTACATTTGGGACCTGTGCCAGAAAATTCGTCAACATAGTTTAAATCAATAGTCTTATGGGCATATTGGCCCCGATTTGTCATCTAAAAACATGACAAATTTAACTAAATATCGTAAATACGACAAATAATCGCCAAAAAAACAACTAACTTTGTGAGTATAATAGATGAAATATGAAGAAATTATTTGCGATAATAGCTGCTATACTTTGCTTTTGTTCGTCAGGAGCACAGGTGATTACATCGATTGGTGAACAGAACATGAAGATTCCCAAAGAAGATAAGAAAACCGAAACAAAACCTGTCACGCCTAAGAGTCAATTGCCTGAAATTGATACCACATCAGTGTACTACGCTTATGTGGATTCGGCACAACTTTTCATTAAGAAAAAAGATTGGAGTAATGCTGAAAGTTTTATAATGAAAGCGATTGTTTCTGAGCCCTCTAACAAAAACAATTCGTTACTTCTTTCAAACCTTGCCACCATTCAGCGCAACCAGGGAAAACTGCCTGAAGCCCTAAAGAACTATAATATGGCTTTAGATATGACACCTAATGCGGTGACTCTGCTTATGAATCGGGCCTCTCTTCTGGTTGAACTTGATAGCCTCGAGATGGCCAGTTCCGACTACGAGAGGGTGACAAAACTGGACCCTTTGCAAGAAGAAGCACGCTTCAATCATGGAATGATTGCACTGGAACGGCAAGATGCAGTTACGGCTAAAGCCGACTTTGAAGAGATGCTCCGCTACAATCCTAACTCTTTGCTTGCCAATGAGGGACTTGGGTTTATGCACAAGGCTCTGGGCAATTATGCCAAGGCCACGCAATACCTCAGCGAAGTGATCAAAGCCTCACCTAGTGTGTCACTATTGGGCAACCGTGCCGACTGCTACCTGATGATGCGTCGGCTAAACGAGGCAAGTGAAGATATTGCCAATGCCTTGCAAGTGGCTCCTGATGATGGTTACCTGTATTTGCTTCGGGCTAGGCTGAACCGTATGCGCTATGAAAACGAAGCAGCTAAACGAGATGTTCAGCTTGCTATCGATCATGGCATTGACCCTGCAATTGCTAAAGAAATTCTTCAAGTCGCAAATTAATTGCTTTTTTGTTTGGCAGATTGGCAAAAAGTGATTAATTTTGCTCTGATGATTTCAATTATTGACCATATCGAATACTTGACGAGGCGTCACAATTGCGTGGTTATCCCGCATTGGGGCGCGCTCATAGCACAATATCGTCCTTCGCATGTCGATGCCACTGGTGGCAAACTCAGCAAACCCAAACGCGAATTTGGCTTCAATGCCTCCATTGACCATAACGATGGACTACTTGCCAACTCGATTGTGCGCCGTCATGGCTTGAGCTATGACGAGGCAACTCGCCTCATTGCCGACAGCGTGTCGCTTTATAAACGCCAGCTGCAGAGTGGTTGTGAAGTTCCTTTTGGCAAGATCGGCTACTTCGTGCTCAACGAGAATGGCCAGACCGAGTTTATGCCATTTGTTCATGGACTTACCAATGATGAGTATTTTGGTCTGCAATCATTTACATTCAAGCCACTTGCAACAACCTCCGCCGTTAGCACCCATGAAGAGCAACCCCAAGAGCCTGCCAAGGTGATTCCTTTCACACAACGTAATAAGTTCGCCTATCGCGCACTTCAGGTGGCTGCTTCGATCGCCATTATTCTTGGCATTGTGTTTGTTGCATCTACCCCTATCGCTGTAGATCGCTCACAGCAGAATTATGCTACTCTGAATATGCCAACTGTAAAGAAGGCTGCTACACAGGACATGCTGATGCAACAAGAAGCCGGTGAAAAGACCTCAGAGGCTCTTTCGGATGTGTCCAAACCTGATGACAACCAAGTGGCAAACCATGAAGAGACCGGCAAATATTTCCTGGTAATATCCACGTTCACAAGCGAGCAAAAAGCGCGTGAGTATATCCAGCTGCACCCCGACATTCGAGACGTAGCGAAGATAAGGGCTAAGGGAAAACAGTTCAGGGTTTACATTCAACGTGGCGACGACTACCGGGCCTTGTATCAGGCTGCTGTGAACCTGCCGAGCCAGTATGGCAGCGGTTGGGTTACAACCGATTGATTCCCATCATCCTTAATTTGTTTTTTGCGTGATACATCGTTTGACGAGAGCGATGCACTCGGTGCGCTGTGCTTCGTCGTTGAAAGCCTTAATGGGAATCATGAAAAACCTATATTTGCCGTCATGTTGCAAAAGAAGGAAGTTCTCTCCTACTACGTATCCATAAAATTCTGCCCATGGGAAAGTGTGTTCCTGTGACTTGTTGCTCAATGTTTTAATTTGCAAACCCTCATTCGTCACTTTAAGTTCCTTTTCGGTAATAGATAGACGTGCTTCATCGGTCAAGGCATAATTGAAATAGAGCAATGTGAGCACCATAGGAATGATGATGAAGACGGCCATTAATGCCACTATCAGGAAATCGATGTTGAGTACTGCCAGACTTGCCAGAATTAAGACTGGCAAGGCAAACCATACCCAATGATCGGCCATGAAAAGCGAGCACAGGCGTTTGATGTAGTCACCGCTTGTGACCTTGCAACTGGCAATGGTGAAGGGCTGGTGATGTTGACCCGATTCCATGTGATCAGAACTTCTGTTTCATCACCAGATCGCTCACTATGGTAGCCTCTCTAGCTGTTAACGAACCCTGGAGTATGTGATTCTCGCCAGCCTCCCAGTCGACGAGTTCTCCAGTATCAGTCTTCACAACAAACTTGTATTCCACTTTTTCGCCCTGATGGAGCGGGAAAACGGCAGTCCAGTAGGGAAAATCGGCACAATTCATACTCCTGGCCTTGTCGATATCCCAATAGCCAAGAGCCGAGCTACTGCCCACGACGAAGAGCTGCTGATGCTGGCTAATACCGGGAGCATGCACCCTGATGAAAGCGTGGCCCGGCTTAGGGGTAAGCGGCAAGATGGCAGATTCGCGTGTCTTACTGTTCTCGAACCAATTGTTCATGAGCCTTGATTCGTCCAATTCATGCCAGGCATCGACAAACCGCAGGCGATTGAAGCCTTCGAAGAAGGCCATGTTGTGGGCTTCGCCCTCTTCCCAACGTATGGCAGCACCGCACTTGGCACAATAGCGGTAAGCAAAGGGCTCTTTGACGGTAATTGTCACTTCCCACATGTTGTCGGGAGAACACTTCATGGGCCATTGTTTGGCATCATTACACGACACAAGATGCAGAGTCTCGCCATGTGTGGCTACATAATGAATGGAGAATGTCACTTTCATAAGTAAGCGGTTTTAGCGTTCTAAAATTAGTCAAAAATCGCGATATGTACAAAAAAAGAGCCAATTTTCTCAATTGGCCCTTTTTTGTTTTTGATGTTGTGGAAAATGTGATTTGCAATAAATCGACTTTTAATAGTTTGATTTATAGTTTATTATCCACAACGAGAGGTACCACAGTTGGTGCAAATGAGGCAACCTTCTTGATAGACGAGCGTTTCCTGGCCGCAGTTGGGGCAGGTCTGTCCGCTTTCCTTTTGGTCGTTATGCAGATACTGCTTGAGGTCG
>JAEEVB010000130.1 GCA_016287065.1 Muribaculaceae bacterium | reverse complement strand
GGCTTGTGGTTGTGCGCTACAGCTATTGGCAATCTGTTCATCGCCCTTGGTGTTACTATGCTTAACAGCTTCCCGCATCAGTGGCAGTGCTGGGCAGTGTTTGCCGGTTTCTGCCTCATTTCAATGGGCGTGATGGTTGGCATGGTCAAGTGGCTTGAGCGCGTAACAAGCGACAAGCCTGCCGACGAAACCTTGCCTGCCGAGGGTAGTGCCGAAGAACAGGCATCTGAAGTGTAATCACTCATGATGTGGGGCTCGTTGCCGCGCATCTTAAATAACAATTCATCAAGGCTGGGAGACATCACATTTGTCTCCCGGTCTTTTTGTTGTTGGCCAAATAATCTGTAATTTTGCACCTGATCTTTTTGCCATAACCTGCCAAAAATGTGCATTACGGTTAAAAAACGGAAAAATCAATACATATTAATAACAGATTAAAAACAATCAACCATGTTCAAAAATCAACCAAAAGGCCTCTTTGCCCTGGCGCTTGCCAACACTGGTGAACGCTTTGGCTACTACACGATGCTTGCGATTTTTGCCCTGTTTATGCAAGCAAAATTCGGATGGAGCGAGGCACAAGCAGGACAGGTTTATGCCATTTTTCTTGCAGTAGTTTATTTTGCACCCCTTTTCGGTGGTATGCTTGCCGACAAAATTGGATACGGCAAATGTGTTACCATCGGTATGTTAACAATGTTCCTGGGGTACTTGGGGCTGGCGATACCCACAGGGGCCGACACCATGGGACTTGTCACCATGTATGCCGGTCTGGCTTGTGTTTCGCTTGGCACGGGACTGTTTAAAGGCAACTTGCAGGTAATGATAGGTAACCTCTACGACAACCCCAAATATGCCGACCGCCGCGACGATGCTTTCTCGCTGTTCTACATGGCAATCAACATTGGTGCTATGTTTGCCCCTTCAATGGCAAAGTGGATAACCAATCAATATCTTAGCAACTATGGTTTCATTTACGATGCCGCTAACTTCTCGCCCGAATACCTCCAAGCACTGTATGGGGGCTATGGATTGTGCTTTGGAGTAGCTTGTGTTTCGCTTGTGCTGAGTGCTGTTATCTATTTTGCTTGCAAGAGCTGGTTTAAAGACGCTATGAAGACTGCTAAGCAGGCTAAAGAAAACAATGCCAATGTAGAAGAACTCACACCGGCTCAAACCAAAGAGCGCATCACAGCACTGTTGCTCGTGTTTGCCGTTGTAATCTTCTTCTGGATGGCATTCCACCAGAATGGTTCGGCACTCACTTTCTTTGCCAAGAAATACACCAATCTATCTATCTCGGGAGGCATGCGCATCTGGTTCAACATTTTCTCTCTGGCATTAATTGCACTGGCTGTTTACACCGGTTTTGCAACATTCCAGAGCAAGCTGAAGAAGACACGCATCATTTGTGGAGTGTCGACTGTGGCGCTTGTGGCTATAGCAATAGCATTATTTATGGGAATGGACAATCCTACTATGGCTCAGCCAAGCGATTTCCAGCAGTTTAACCCCTTCTTTGTGGTGGCACTCACACCGTTCAGCATACTCTTTTTCGGAATTCTTGCGGCACGTCATCACGCCATTAGTGCTCCTGCCCGCATTGCCTGGGGTATGCTCTTGGCTGCTGTGGGATTTGGTGTTATAACTCTTGCATCTATTGGCCTGACATCTCCAATGGACCTGGGTGATAACACGCAAAGCGTTCTTTCGCCATCGTGGCTTATTGGCACCTACTTCACACTCACCATTGCCGAGCTCTTCCTTTCTCCCATGGGCATCAGCTTCGTGTCGAAAGTAGCTCCGCCCAAATACAAGGGTGTCATGATGGGTGGCTGGTTCGTAGCTACAGCTATTGGTAACTATTTGAGCTCTATACCATCAACGCTGTGGAACAAAATACCGCTCATGTACAACTGGGCAATCCTCATCGCCTTGTGTGTCATAGCGGCAATCTTTATGTTCTCAATGCTTAAGCGCCTCGAGAAGGTGGCAAAATAATCCACATCTGGTTATGCAGGGTGCGACACTTGTTACATTTTCCTGAATAATACCCATAACGCACCGGGAGGCACCATCTTTGTCTCCCGGTCTTTTTGTTGTTGGACAAATAATCTGTAATTTTGCACCCGCAAACCGAAAAACCTACCAGAATCAATGATAACATCGGTTCACATCTTAGGCGTTTTGCTCACTGTGGCATTGTTGCTCGTGGTGAGTTGGTGGTCGGGACGAAAAGTCACCGATGCGCATGGTTTCATCACGGGTGGCACATCGCGCACCTGGCTTGTGGGCGGTGCCCTGCTCGGGACCATGGCGGGTGGTCAGTCGACCATCGGAACGGCACAGCTGGCGTTCTGCTACGGCCTCTCGGCCTGGTGGTTCACCTTGGGTGCTGCTATTGGCTCGTTGTTGCTGGGCTATGTCTATGCCGGTCCGTTGCGCCGCAGTGGCTGCAGCACCTTGCTCGAGGTCATTAGGAACGAGTATGGCCGCAAGGCCGAGACGGTGGGCTCGGTGTTGTGCATGGTGGGCATCTTCATCAGCATCGTGTCGCAGGTGCTCTCGTCGGGCGCCATGATTAGCAGTTTCTTCTCCATTCCCATGCTCTGGGCCTCGGTGGCGGGCGCTGTGCTCATCATGCTGTTCGTGTTGTTTGGCGGCATTCGCAGTGCGGGTGTGAGCGGCATCGTGAAGATGCTCTTGCTCTACTTGAGTTCGCTGGCGGCCGGTGTGATTGTGTGGCACATGGCCGACGGTTTTTCGGGCTTGCGCGATGGGGTGGAGGGCATCTATCAGTCGACAGCCCTGGGTGATCTCAACGGCTTGACCGATGCCGAGGCTATTCATCAGCGCTATGGCAATCTGGTGGCGCGTGGAGTGTTCAAGGATTTAGGCGGTTGCTTGTCGCTTATTTTGGGCGTGGTTTCAACGCAGACCTATGCCCAGTGCATCTGGTCGGCGGCATCAACGCGCCATGCCCGTCGCGGCGCCTTGATTTGTGCCATCTGCCTGCCCGTCATCGGTGCGGCGTGCACCATGGTGGGCATCTATATGCGCGGGCACTATGTCACTGCCGACGAGTTCCAGGCCATTCAGGCGGCAGGCGGAGTCTTGCCGCATGGCATTGGGGTCATCGAAAACACGGCACAGGCTTTCCCTGCATTCATCTTGCAGCACTTGCCGGCATGGCTGGGTGGCATTATGCTAGGCACCTTGCTCATCAACATCATGGGCTGTGCCAGCGGTCTTTCGCTGGGTGTGGCTACCATCCTGGTGCGTGATGTATATGGCAATCTCACACGCCGTGCCGCGCGCTATTCGCAACTCTTGCTCATGAGGCTGTCAATTGCTGTGGTACTGGTGATTGCCGTTGTGATAGCCCTGTTGTGCAGCAACACGTTCATCAACGATTTGGGCTTCCTCTCGCTGGGACTGCGGGCTGTTTCCATACTCTTGCCGCTGTGTTTCGCCTTGTGGTTGCACGGGCGGTTTGGCCAGCGCCGCATCTTGCTTGCCATGGTCATTGGCGTTGTGGCTATGCTTGCGGCAAAATTCCTGTCGCTGCCCGGCGATGCGTTCTATTACGGAGTCATCATTGAGATTCTTGTGGTGTTCACACCTTGGCGAGATTATTCGCATTCAGTGAAATAGGGTGGGTGTGTGCCCGCTCAATAAATCATAAATGGCTGGAGGCTATCATGGCATTCCAGCCATTTTTTTCTAAAATGATGGAAAAAAGTGGGGTAGTGGTGCAACCTTTTGCACACTGAGTGTTGTCTAATGCATGAAAAGCAGCCTGTTGCTATGTGAAAATAGGGCGTAGGGTTGTATTTGTTAAGCAAAATGCCTAAATTTGTGCAATTATAAACAAAAAACTAAATTATTAACTCATAAATTCTACGATTGTGAACCAGTATTATCTTTTCATCAATAATCAGCGCCTGGGTCCGTTCACTATGGATCAGCTTGTGGCTAATGGCATGGTGGCCGACACGCTTGTGTGGCGCACGGGAATGCCAAGTTGGATGCGTGCAGCCGATATGCCCGAGCTTGCCTCGCTCTTCTCTTACCAGCAACCGCAGTATCAGCAGCCTCAATATCAGCAACCGCAGTATGCACAGCCGCAATACCAGCAGGGCTATCAGCAGCAATATCAGCAAGGTTACCAGCAACAGTATCAGCAGCCTGGTTACCAGCAGCCTTACTATAATGGCGAGCGTCCTCAGGTGGGCTTTGGCGAGGCTATTAGCATCTGCTTCAAGAAGTATGTCGATTTCTCTGGCCGTGCCCGCCGCAGCGAGTACTGGTGGTTCATGCTGTTCTGCTTCTTGCTTACGCTGGTAACTTGTGGTGTCGGAGGCCTGGTGGTATTGTTACCGGCCTATGCCGTTCAGGTGCGTCGCTTGCACGACACCAACCGCACGGGCTGGTGGGTTGGCGCCAATGTCATTCTGGGTGCGGTGACAATGGGTCTGTACATCGCTGCCATGTTCTCGCTCTTTGGCACTGCGCTGCACTTCTATAACAACGAGTCAGCAATGTTGAGTGCGATCATGTCGTCGGGCAGCGGATGGTTCGTCGTTCTCTCGATATTGGGTACAATTGGAACCATTTTGAGCATCGTGATTTTCGTGTTTACCTTGCTCGACAGCGACCGGGGCACCAACCAGTATGGCCCCTCGCCCAAATATCAGTAAGCATTCATAATTCATACTCATAAAACAAGTGCCGAGTCCTCATGGGCCCGGCACTGTTTTGTACCGTTTCCCTCAGTTAGAGTCCTCTGACTCCTCCGACGTCTCTGAGATCTCCGAGAAATAGAGTTAATAATTTAAAAACAAATATAAATAAATATAAAATTTCAGGTTAAATAGGTGCTGGTGAGGCTTGTGAGGGGGTGGCATTTTGTTATATAAAAGATTATCACTACCTTTGCACTGCAAAATCGAAAGAGGGGGCAACAGTGCTTCCTCTTCTTTATTAGCAATTTGTGACTATGAAGACGATCGACAAAGAAAAACTCACCCAAGTGGTTGAAGAGGCTCTCCAAGGCACCGACCTGTTTCTGGTAGATGTAGCCATCGACCACCAAGAGGCTGTGGTAGAAGTGACCATCGACGGGATGCAGGGCGTAGACTTCGACGACTGCGTGCGTGTGAACGACGTCGTGCTGGCCGCCTTCGACCGCGACAAGGAAGACTACGAGCTCACCGTGGGCGGCTATGGCATCTCCGAGCCCTTCAAGGTGCGTCAGCACTATGTGAAGAACCGTGGTGGCGAGGTAGAAGTGCTCACCACAGGCGGCGAGAAGCTCAAGGGCGTGCTGGGTGACGCCGGCGACGACGCCTTCACGCTCACCATCCCCACCAAGATGAAACTCGAGGGCAAGAAACGCCCCGAAATGGTGGATGTGGCCCGCGAACTGAAATACAGCGAAATCAAATACATTAAAAATATCATACAGATTAAGTAAACTATGGCTAAGAAAGTTGAAACTGTCGACATGGCCGACAGATTTGCCGAATTTAAAGAACTGAAGAACATCGACAAGACCACGATGATTAGCGTGCTCGAGGAGTCGTTCCGCAGTGTGCTCGCCAAGATGTTTGGCAGCGACGAGAACTTCGACGTGATCATGAACCCCGACAAGGGCGACTGCGAGATTTATCAGAATCTTGAGGTGGTGCCCGACGGTGAAGTCGAGAACGAGAACTGCCAGATTGGGTTGACCGATGCTCGCAACGACGTCGACAGCCCCGACCCCGACTGTGAAATTGGCGAGGAGCATACCCGCAAGATCGACTTTGCCAAGTTTGGCCGCCGTGCTATCCTCAACCTGCGCCAGACGCTTGCCAGCAAGATTCTGGACCTGCAGAAGGATGCCATCTACACCAAGTTCAAAGACCTTGAGGGCGAACTGGTGAGCGGCGAGGTCTATCAGGTGTGGAAGCGCGAAGTGCTGCTGCTCGACGACGACAAGAACGAGCTGCTCCTGCCCAAGGATCAGCAGATTCCTACCGACATCTACCGCAAGGGCGAGACGGTGCGCGCCGTCATCCACAATGTCGACAACAAGAATAACAATCCCAAGATCACCGTGTCGCGCACGAGCGAGCAGTTCCTGCGCCGTCTGTTCGAGCTTGAGGTGCCCGAGATTCACGATGGCCTCATCGTGATTCGTGCCGTGGCCCGCATCCCCGGCGAGCGTGCCAAGATTGCCGTTGAGAGCTACGACGACCGCATCGACCCCGTCGGCGCTTGCGTGGGCGTGAAGGGTGGACGCATTCATGGCATCGTGCGTGAATTGCGCAACGAGAACATCGACGTCATCAACTTCACCACCAATCCGCAGCTGTTCATCCAGCGCGCCTTGAGCCCCGCCAAGATATCGTCGATAAGACTCGACGAGGAGGGCAAGCGTGCCGAGGTGTTCCTGAAACCCGAAGAGGTGTCGCTCGCCATTGGTAAGGGTGGTCTCAACATCAAGCTGGCTTCAATGCTCACAGGCTACATGATCGACGTATATCGCGACCTCGACTCTGAAGAGGAAGACATCTACCTCGACGAGTTCAAGGATGAGATCGACGAGTGGGTGATCGAGGCCCTGAAGAACATGGGTTGCGCCACTGCCAAGGCTGTGCTGCGCATGCCTCGTGAAGAACTCATCGACAAGGCCGACCTCGAAGAAGACACGGTGGACAACGTGCTCAACGTGCTCAAAGCCGAGTTTGAGGAGTAAGCCTGCCGTTTTCTTGGCCGCCATCATGGCTGCCGGCAAGATGCGTTTCGCCACATCGGCCACTTAAGTTTCTCATTTAAACTGATTTTAAAATTTTATCTATGCGTATAAAAATAAGTAAAGTAGTTAAAGATTTAAATGTTGGCGTACAGACCATCAAGGAC
>JAEEVB010000129.1 GCA_016287065.1 Muribaculaceae bacterium | reverse complement strand
TCGTCGTTGTTGGTGTCGAAGATGCACTTGAACTCGAGCTGGCTAGAATTCTCCTCGAGTTTGCATTGCACCGATGCTCCGTAGCTGCTGTTCTTCTTCTCACGTATCTCATTGTTGATGAGGTAGTCGAAGGTATAGGTGAGCATGTCGGCATAGAGGCTGTTCTTCACGTTGAAGGCGCATGGTGCATAGAGCTCGATCTCTACCGATGTCTTGGGGGTAAGCATAGGCACCGTGAAGTGGTTGACGTAGGTGCCTTTCCTTGCAATCGACTTGATGGTCTTGGTCTCTCTCTTGCCATTGTCAGGAATAGAGGCAATATAGCTTTCGATAAGTGGTAGAATGCCATCGATGGTGAAATTGCCCACTATCGTAAAGAGGTAATCACCTGGGTTGGCAACGCGTTCTTTGTAGATAGCGAGTATTTCGTCATAGTCAAGTGCATTCAATTCGTCTTCAGTCAGTCGTTGAGCGTATGGGAAGCCTGGATAGACTGTGGCAATGATGGAGTCGGCAAATATTGCAGTGGGATTGGTGCGTGACTGCCTATATTCCGATATTTTGCTGTCTTTAAAGGCTTTGAAGGTCTGTAGGTCTTTTCTGATGTCGGTGAAATACAGATAAAGAATCTGGAATAGGGTTTCCAGATCGCTTTTGCCAGAATTACCCGAGAACTCTTCTTGATAGGCCGACTCATAGAACACGAGACTCAAGTTGGTGTTGATGAGCCGTTTAGTGAGTTCGTTGTAAGGTATGCCACCCAATGCACTATACTCTATAACATCGTTCATGGCGCGCAGCGATGTGCTGTGCTGGTTGCCGAATGTGACAAAACCGCCATCGCTGCTGGCGCTAACGAGGATTTCGTCGTTCTTGCAGTTGGTAGGCATCAACAGCACTTTGGCCCCATTACCTAAAGTGAGTGAGTAGATGATGGAATCGGTGGTCTCGCAGTTGGTTATGATACCTGGTTCAGGGAGTGTGCTCATGAGTGGTGCCATGGAAATGGTGTCGGTATATGCTTCTGGCACTGAGTTAAACACCTGCTGAAATGTGGTTGTTACCGTTTCTTGGGTTGGATAGTCGATTTGCTCGTTCTTGGGACCTGCAATCACCACGCTCACATTGTCGGGCTTGATGATGTGGGCGATGTACTGATTTACATCATCGGCTGTGCAATGGTTCTGAATAATCTCCCGGAGTAGCTCATACGACTCCTCAAAACCGCATAAATCGCCACCGTTGATATAGTTGTCGATAAACGATTCAATATAGTCCTTGCGATGCGTGTTATCCTTCTCTTCGAGTCGGTTATTAATTCGCCCCAGAAAGAAGGCTTTGGCGCGGTCGAGCTCGCTTTGGCTGAAACCGTGCACCATGGCCCTTCTAGCCTCGGTCAGCAGGTCGGTATAGGCTTCGAGTGATTTACCTTGCTTGGCTTCGGCCGACAGTTGGAAGGCATCGGCAGTTGTTGTCACAAGAAACTCTCGATCGTCACACTCTGCGCCTACTATGGGAGACTCGGATTTCAGCGCGGCTTCGTTAAGTCGCATATTGAGCATGGTGGTGGCCATATACTGAATTGCGAGGTCTTTGTAATGCCCTGTAGTTAATAGCTTGTCGCGAGAAGCCTTGTCATGCTGGAAAAATATGCCAACCAGTGTGCTGGATGCTTCGGGGTCGACGATGTTGCAATATTTGAGCCCTTGGTGATAAGGGATGGGATAGTCGAGACGGGGCTGTGGAGACACGCGAGACGGAATGGTGTCGAACAGCGTTTTCACTAATTCTACAACCACATCGGCATCGCAGTCGCCTACAATCATGAGAGCCTGAAGGTCGGGGCGATACCAGCGGTGATAAAAGTCCTGCAATTTGCGCCTGTCAAGATTCTTAATCACGTCCATTGAGCCGATGGGGGTGCGGTTTTCGTATTGGCTGCCAGCGAGCAGGGTCTTGCACATCTGTGTTGCCATGCGTTCGCCAAAGTCGCTCCCAGTGCGCCACTCTTCCTGCACAATGCCCTTTTGCTTGGCTATGGCAGCGTCGGTCAGCGAGAGGTTGCACGACCAGTCGTGGATGATTGACAAGGCGTAGAGAAATAGGGTAGTGTCGGTGGTGGAGATATTCTTGATGTCGAATTGGGTGTCGTCATATCCTGTAGTGGCATTGACGTCCTCGCCAGTATGAAGGCCGTAGCTTTGCAGTATTTTCACAGCCAAATCGTCAGGATAATTCTTGGTACCCTCAAATGTCATGTGCTCGAGGAAGTGGGCGAGGCCCAGCTCGTCATCATTCTCTACTATCGAGCCAATGCGAGTGACCAGTTTCATGTCGATGGTGCCGAAGCCTGGTTGTGGATAAACGTAGTATGTGAATCCATTGGCGAGTACGCCGTGTCTCAGGTTGGAGTCGACCGGCAAGGGCTGATTCCAGTTAATATTGGCTGCAAAGGCGTTAACCGCCAGCAAAACAGTTAGAAGGGTTGACAACAAGTGTTTCATGTTTGGGTGCGATTATGGCTTGATAAAGCCGTTCATGATGGCATAGAAACTCAATCCGGATGTACTCTTGATGCCCAGCTTGGCCGTGATGTTTTTGCGGTGGGTGAGTACGGTATTGATACTGATATTCAGATTGTTAGCTATTTCTTTATTGAGTTTTCCAGCGGCGACGAGTTTCAGCACTTCAATTTCACGGGCCGAGAGAGAATTGCTCTTTTGCGAGGGTAGATGAGAGGATTTGAGAATCTTGCCGAGAGCTGAAACGATTGACTCTACAGGTAGGGTTGTAGTTATGGTTTTGAGACTATGGTTGTTCTCGTTATTTCGTGAAGGAGAGGCCAAGATCACCTTGTTGCGGTAGGGCAGGAAGAAATTCAGGTTCTGGACCAGTGTGTTCTCGTCGACTATAAAGAAGTCGAAGTCGCTCGACATAGCCATATCGGCAAGTAGTTGATGCTGCTCATGCGAGATGATGCTGGCATCAAGATTGAAATGGCTGTGCAGCAGGGATTTCAACCCCATGGCTGAGAGCGTATCGGAACAGATGATGGCTACCTTCAGATTCATCATCACTTATTTAGATGCCAATGCCTGGTAGAGAGGCATCAGTATGCGTTGGCGAATGCGGTTGTTCTGCGAGATGTCCTTCTTGAGGCTGTCGAGTGCCAGCAGCACGGCTTGCCCCAGATTTACGTCGTAGTCGCCACTCAGGTGAATGACAAACATGCTCACCAGGTCGTTAATCTTGTCCTCGATGGAGTCATGTTCCTCATCGGTGGGAGGCACAGTGCCTTCGTGGGTGTTGCCATGCTCGTTTTCTAAGGCCAGTATCTCGGGGAACCAACGGTTCTTGTCGTCATCAATGCGGCGCATCAGTTCGGTCTTGACCTCGGTGAAGAACTTCATGATGATGAGCAAGTTGCTATTTAGAGCATCGGACTTGCTGATGAGGAGATTGAAATGCCGCTCGATGTTGGGCAGCTGGAACTGAAGATAGGATTGATTGGTCTTGTTGAGGTAGTCGACAATGAAGTGAGCCTGAAACGAGTTGAGAATCTTCTCGGGGAAGAAGCTCGGGTCGCGAAAGGTGTTGAGAATGGTGGTGAAGAATGCCACGTTCATGTGCTTTTCGGCACATACCTGTTCTATGGTGGTATCGCCCACACCCAGCGAGATGCCGAAGCGGTTAAGCACTGTGATGATGCTGGGATCATCGATGATGATTTGTGCGAGTTTGGTGCTTGGGGAAATAATGGGAAGCATGGGAAATCGGGGAAAGGTGGGAAAAGTGGGAAAAACGGGAAAATCAGGATATCACTCGGTGTTGGGGGGTGACGACAGCCGACAGGCGCTTGTCGTGTGGCTCGCAAGGAATGGAGTCGAAGAACTGGCAGTCGAATCCTACACCAATGGTATAGACCTTGGTGAGCGGATTAAGAAGTCTGTCGTAGAAGCCTTTGCCCCGGCCCATGCGGTTGCGTTGGGCGTCGAGGGCTATAGCAGGAACAATGATGAGGTCGAGTTTCTCGGGGGGCAACAAGTTGTCGCCTGTTGGCTCAAAGATGTGAAACTGATTGTCATCACAAAGCATTGAATCAAAGGGTAGAATATCGAGGTCATCACCATTCACACGAGGCAGGTACACCTGCTTAACTTTTGCCCATGCCTTGATGACGTCGTGGGTGGGCAGTTCGTCGGGCATAGAATGATACAGGAGCACGGAGTGCGCCTGCTTGAAGATAGGCATTTGCTCAATGAAATCGAACACCTTGCGTGACTGCTCGAGTTTCATCTCGTCGGTCAGGTCTTTCTTGAGCCGCCTGACGATGGCACGAAGTTCTTTTTTCTCCATGACTTAAAACGAGTCGGGGGTTATAGGGAAAGCAGCCTGATGCTTACTGAACGCTTTCAGCGCTGCATCGATGGTCTTATCGTTACGATTGAAGATTGGGTAGAAAGCGCTCTGTCCGAACAAATCTCTGGCAATCAGCGCTTTGATTGTCTTGATAATCAGGTCTTTCGACTGATTGATGTAGTACCATCGTGCAGGAATGCCTTGCTGTGATGCGAAGTCGGCGAAGTCGTTGAGCAGTTGCTCGTTGTTGGTGAGTAGTCTTAGCAGTTGCTTGTGGTCCTTGGCAGCGCTGAGTGCGGTGCGGTTGCTCTGGACATATTTGAGCACAAACTGCGGAATGATGCCGGCATTGGTCACCGCAATATAGTAGGAATTGATACCCGTGGTGTCCTGAGGAACGAAGATGTCGGGAATGATTCCACCTCCACCATACACCGTGCGGCCATGCAGTGTCTTGAACTGCTGTTTCTTGTCGGTCTTGATGCTATCACGGTTGTAGAGTTCGCCCTTGGAGTAGCGCTCAAGTAATTCTTTCTCATAGGAGATCAGGCCGTGAGCCTTGTAGTCCTTCTGAATGCAGCGACCGCTGGGCGTGTAGTAGCGAGCAATGGTGAGTCGTATGGCACTCTTGTCGCCCAGGTCGAACTGCTTTTGCACAAGTCCTTTACCAAATGAGCGGCAGCCCACCACCAGGCCACGGTCGTTGTCTTGTATGGCTCCAGCAAAGATTTCGCTGGCACTTGCCGAGAATTCGTCGATAAGCACGATGATCTCGTCTTCCTTGAAGGAGCCGTTGCCATCGCTCCACACCTTTGTGTCGTTGTTTTTGTAACGGCCTTTGGTGGATACAATCAGTTGGTTGGCAGGCAGAAACTCGTTAGCCATGTAAATGGCCATCTCCATGTAGCCGCCACCATTGCCACGGAGGTCGACGATGTAGCGTCGGGCGCCTTCGGACTTGAGATTGGTGAGTGCAAGCATGAACTCGTCGTAGGTAGTGCGGCCAAACTGATTGACCCTCACATAGCCTATGTTCTTATCAATCATGTAGGCGGCATCGACAGCTTTTACTGGCACATCGTCGCGCTCTCCCACAAAGGTGAGGGGCTTGGTAGATGTGAGTCGCTTGACTTCGAGTTTCACCTTCGATTTCTTCTTGCCTCTCAAGGTTTCCTTGATTTCGTTCTGGTCAAGTCCTATCAGAGATTTGCCGTTAGCCGAGATAATCTTGTCGCCAGCTACAATGCCTGCTTTTTCGGAGGGGCCACCTGGAATGACTTCGACCACATAAAGCGTGTCGCCATCCATCTGGAAAGAGATACCAATGCCGCTGAAGCTGCCATTGAGGTCTTCTTCGGCCAGCTGTAGTTCTTTGGCCGAGAGGTAGTAGGAGTGTGGGTCGAGATTTCCCAGCAATTCGGGAATAGTGAGTTCTATGAGGCTGTCGACCTCGATGTTGTCGACATATTCATTGGAGACCAGATTCAGGATATTGTTGAGTTTGCGGTCGTATTCACCGGCCTTTTTCCCTGAGAACAACATACCGATCCAAATTCCCACTACCAGCGAAGCCGCAATGGCAATGGGTACCCAGGAAAAAGGCTGACGGTTGTTGACGTTGGTGTTCATAAGGGCGTTACATTAAATCTTTCACAATCCCGTTTTCGTTTTCAGCGAGGCATACACACTCAATGCCAGCTCGCTTTAGTAGGTCGACGCCGTCGGTGAGCCGATAGACTTCGCCAAAGACAACCCGTTTGATGCCCGACTGGATGATGAGCTTTGCGCACTCAATGCAGGGTGAGGTGGTGACATACAGGGTGGCACCCTTGCTGCTGTTGTTGCTTTGTGCGACTTTTGTGATGGCATTGGCCTCGGCATGAAGCACATAGGCCTTGGTGTTGTCGTTCTCGTCCTCACAGATGTTTTCAAAGCCAACAGGTGTGCCATTGTAACCGTCGGAGATAATCATCTTATCCTTGACTATTAGGGCACCTACTTGCCGGCGCTTGCAATAGGAATTCTCGGCCCAGATTCTCGCCATGCGCAGATAACGGGCGTCAAGAAGTGCTGCTTTTTGCTGAATATCAGTCATTTCGGCATCTAAACAAACAGGGTAATAAAAAAGCTTTCAAACAATACTACAAAAGTAGTGAAAAAAACAAATACAAAACAAAGTTTTGAGAATTATTTTTTTCTACACGCAAAGCGGGTGGCAGGTAACCACGAAGTGCTCGCGACCGAACGGGATTCTCTTTTGACAGAAGAACAGAAGTTATTTAGACATAAGAACATAAGAACAAAAGGAGTTTAGACAGAAGGACATAAGGACAAAAGGTTGCAAAGACGCTACAAGATTCACACAAAGCTGGTTTCACGCAAAGCCGGCTGGCGCCGGTTGTTTTGCATTGTCGCTGGTTACTCGGAGGCCTCAGAGTTCTCGGAGTTCTCAGAGGACTCGGATGGGATGGGTGAGATGTATCGTCCTGAAAAAAGTTGACTCGGGAAAAGTTAATAATATGTTAATTCAAAAAGAGATTACGGGTAA
>JAEEVB010000128.1 GCA_016287065.1 Muribaculaceae bacterium | reverse complement strand
TCCAGGTCAAGCGTCTCGCATTCTGCTTGGCCGAGAACGCACAGTTTGTGGGCGAGTGCAAAGTGCTTGACCTCGACCTGAGCGAGAGCGCCATCAATAAGACGCCCACCGACTTCTACCTCATCGAGGAGAGCGATGTGAGAGGCATTCTCAAGCCACACTCCCCCTTTATCAATAAGTACGACAACGGCACCGTATTCCTCGTAGCGGGTAGCTACGGCATGATGGGAGCCGCCATTCTCTCGGCCAGGGGAGCCACCAGAGCCGGAGCCGGGCTCGTCACCGTGCATGCACCCCGATGCGGCTTCTCGCCCCTCATGGCCGCCGCCCCCGAGGTGCTCTTCGAGGGCGACCGCAACGAAATTTTCACCACCAACATCGAGCTTCATCACAAGTATAGCGTGGTGGCACTCGGTCCTGGCATGGGCATTGCCGACGAGACCCTCGACGCCGTCGACACTTTCATCAAAAACTACCGCATGCCCTGCATTCTCGATGCCGATGCCCTCAACTGCATCGCACTGAGACCCATGTTGCTGCGCAGCATTCCCAAGGGCTCCATCCTCACCCCACACGATGCCGAGTTCGACCGCCTCTTTGGCCTGCATCACAGCGATGAAGAGCGCCTCAAAAAGGCCATCGACGTCTCAAAACTCTACGAGATCACCATCGTGCTCAAGGGCCACTACACCATGACCGTCAGGCCCGACGGCAAGGTCTACATCAACAGCAGCGGCAATGCGGGCATGGCAACCGCAGGCAGCGGCGATGTGCTCACCGGTGTGATTGCAGCCTTCATTGCACAGGGCTATGCTCCCGACTGGGGTGTGGTGCTGGGCGTGTATGTGCACGGCAAGGCAGGCGACATTGCAGTCGAGGAGCAAGGCACTCACGGACTCAGCGCGGGCGACATCGCCAACCACGTGGGCAAGGCTATCAAGTACATTATGAGGCCACTCCCCACTCCTGGCTATAACGACGCATTTTAACCGTTACTGAACGATTTTTCATGTTAAAATTTGTTATTTTTTAAAATTTCATTTTTTATCAATTTGTAAATCAAAACAGTGCCTATCCGTTTAAACACGGCACATTAAGGCACCCTGCCAACGGTTTTCGTTTGCAACCGTAAATGTTTAAGAACCTTTCGCAGGCTTGCCGCTCTTTATATAAATAGGTAATTTTGTGCAGTATTTGAATTTTGGAGTTAATGCTCCGCTGCACAAAATTATTTTTTTATGACTTTTTCTAACCAACAACGCTTTATTATTCGTCTGTTTATCGCAATCTTCGCATGTGCTTCTGCCTTCTCGGCTCAGGCGCAGCGTCTGCAGCGCGACGTGCCACCCCCTCCGGCCAAGAAGAATGTCGCTGCCACCGTGCGTGAACAGTTAAGAAACGCTCCCATCAACAACAACAATACCGACAATCAAGTTCAAGACCTCCTGAGCTTCGCATTCAAGTTCAAAGGCGTGCCCTATCGCTACGGTCAGGCTAGCCCCCGCGGATTCGACTGCTCTGGCTTCACCAGCTATGTGTTCAAGCGCTTTGGCTTTAGCCTCGACCGCACTTCGGGCGGACAGGTCAACGACGGCCGACGCATTGCACGCAACGAGCTCAAGCCCGGCGATCTCGTGTTCTTCAACGGTCGTGCACGCGGCAAGCGTGTTGGCCATGTGGGCATCGTCACCGAGGTCAACCAAGACCACTTCAAGTTCATTCACGCCTCATGCCACCGCGGCATCACCGAGAGCAACTCTACCGAGACCTACTATCAGCAACGCTATGTGGGCGCCTGCCGCGTGATTGAATAAAAACCACTCGCTACACAGAATAATTAATATAATAGCAAGCAAAAAAAGGCACATCTTCCTATGGAGACGTGCCTTTTTTCATACCTCAAGTTTCTCTAATCACAATTCATTCATCACCAGCCCATGCTCGCTCTCGGTCACGCCAAAGCACTGCTGAATGGCGCGCCTGATGACACGAGCCTCGCGGCTGCCACTCTTCAAGATGTGCAGCACTTGCTTGATGTAGTCGTCCTTCTTCGCCAGGCCGCACAGCGCCGCCACATTCGAGTCACCCAATATCATCTTCTGGTTATACACCTGCAATATCATCGCATAGTTGCCCTCTATCACATACTGGTGAAACTCGCGGCAAAGCGTCTCATACATGCTGCGAGGGTCAATCTCGTTCACCAGGTCTATCATGTGCTCTTCAAGCGCATTGATGTTGCGGAACTTGCGGTCGATGCGCACCTCCACTTCGTGCTTCACGCGATGGCGCACGTGCATCAGTGCCTGCTGCTTGAGTTCAGCGGTAAACATCTTGATTACCGCCCGTTTCACCGAGTTGAACACATCGTCGGGGTTCTTGTGACGCTGCCGTGCCACGGCCTTCACCACGCCCTCAATCAGTAGCATGTTCTCGATTTCGGCCACATTGGGCACCATCACCTTCTTCTTGCGCAGGTATTCCACCTCCAGGCCGTCGCGACGGTCACGGTCCACAATGCCCCAGCTATCCATGTGATGAAACGCTGAAAGGTCGTTAAACGAACGCACGCTCTCAATCACCTTGTTGCAGCTGCCTAGCGGCTTCACCATATATTGGGGAAAAATGAGCGGATACAACCTGGAGTCGATGCTGTGGGTGTCGTCGCCCTCAACAAACAAGATAGGTTTGCGGCTGCCCAGCAGGTCGAAGTAGAGGGCGTCGCTCAACTGGCGGCTGGTGTCCATCACCTCATAGTCCCACGTCTCGTTCGACGGGTCAAAATTCTTCACCCACACGCAGGTGTTGTCGGTGCGCGTCGAGGCAAAGTTCACGTCGTGCGTGTTATACACAAAGGTGCAGTCAGGACGCAACGCCTCTATCTCGTTCCATAGCGAGACCATAATCGACGGGTGAATAAATGACTCGGGGTCGTCCACCACTATCATGGCATCGGGCATGGCATATTGCACCGCTCCAATGTAGTAGAGCACCGCTTTCTCGCCGTCCGACAGGCGAAGCGATGTGTAAGTGTCATCCTGCCCTTCGGTCGAGAACATCAGCTTGCCGTTCTCGCGCAACACCTTGTTCTTCGGGAACACCTCCTGCCAGGCCTTCACCGTCACGTCGAGTTTGGTCTTCGGGAATTCGGGGCGCTCGCCCATAAGCAGCCGTGCCTTGTAGTTCATCAGCACACGCAACTCATCGTGCAGCATGATGTGAAACAGCTTGTCAAATTCCGATGCAGCAAAAAACTTCACCTCCTCCGACTTTCCATTCAGCTTTTCAAACATCTCGCCAATCGAACCCTTCAGCACTTTCTTTTCCTCGCTTGGAAACATGGCACGCAACGCCGAGATGCGATACACCGCCTCTCCACCCTGCTCCATCAGCTTGCTGCAGAAGCGGCTCTTGCCTGCTCCGTTGGCGCCTATCAGTGTGAGCTGACGCACGTCGTGCAGCACATCGGCCTTCTGGCTATTACTTTTGTTGGGCAACTTGATATCCATCGTTTATTAGTTTTTAATCCTCAAATTTAGCACTTTTTCTTCACCTTTTCAAATAATTCGACACCTTATTTCGTTTCACACCTTGAAACTCACTTTTCTCGACTTTATTTGCGATTTTTGAAAAATCAAGCTATATTTGCATCCTACATCATTCAAAAACGCCTCATCATGAAACCAAGATTCCTCCTCCACTCGCTCATGCTGCTGACTGTTGTCGCGCTGCTCACCGCCTGCACCAAAGACGGCTTCAAAATCGAGAACGGAAAAGTGTATTACACCTACTGGACCTTCAGTTTCGGGCCACAGAGCCACGAACTGCCAGGCGCCGACCCCGAAACCTTCAAGTCGGTCAACGACTGGCTGGGACACGATGCCCATCACGTCTACTTCAAGTACCGACTCGCGGAGGGTGCCGACCCTGCCACGCTCGAGGCCAAGAAATATCCCATGTTTTGCGACAAGAACGACTATTACATCGAGGGCGCACCGCTCCATGTGGCCGATATGAAGCACTTTGAGGTACTGCATCACGACGACATGCACATCTGGTCAAAGGACAGCCGCTACGCCTATTTCGACAGCGTCCGCATCGAGGTCGATAACATCAAGCAGTTCAAGGTGGTGCAGTGGCACTACGCCACCGACGGCGTGCGTGTCTATGCCTTCGGCAAACTGCTGCCTGAGTCCGACCCCGCCACCTTTGAAGAGATTGGCAACTGCTACTACAAGGACAAAACTCATGTGTGGTTCCTGGAGCACCTCATCGAGGGCGCCGACCCCGCATCGTTCCAACTGATTGGCCATGGATATGCCAAGGACAAGAACCGCATCTACTACGACGAGAAGGTTGTGGAGGATGCCGACTATGCAACTTTCGCCATCGACCAGTATGGCGACCCACGCGACAAGAACGGACGCTTCCACGGAGAGAACCGATGGGTCGATAAGCCCGCCCCAGCCGACAACGCCCCCGAGCCCGAACCAGAACCCCAACCCTAACCCCTAAAATCTAGAGAAGCTTGTCAGGCTAGTTAGGCTAGAGCATCCCACAAAAAAAGCCGCGCAATGCGCGGCTCTATTTTTTTCTAAATGCTTGTAGCAGCTTGCTTACTCGGGGAAGAGGCGGTCGGCCACCTGCATCATGCGCGACACGTCGAAGTAGAAGCCCTCGGTTTTGCTGCCCTCCTTCTTCTTCACACTAATGTAGTCGATGCCATTGCCCATCTCGGTGTGGTCCTCGGCCACAAAGCCCAGGAAGTTCACGATGTTATATTCGTGCTGGGGGCATATCACCACCCAGGGGCTCTCCTTGGTGCCCTTGCCCGACGACATGATGGCGGCAATCAGGTGCTCCAGGCGGTACTGGCGCACATCGGCACGGGCATATTTCTTCTTTTCCTTGAGCACATAAATGTAGAACTGCATCTGGTCGAGGTCAAAGATGTTGTCGTCGAGCGAGAGTTCGGCATACTTTTCGATGCTGTCGCACTCGGCACGCGAGTGGGGTTGCTTGTAGTAGAGCTGCTCCACCTTGGTGCCATATTCACTCTGGCGATAGGGGTTATAGTCTTCCTGGAAGATGTAACCGTAGTACAGGTCGCGATAGGCCTCAAAGCTCATGATGGTGTCGTTGCTCTTGAACGACTTGATGAGATTGGGATAATAGAAGCGGGCCTTGGGGTCGAGCGTGATTTGCTTGATTTTGTCAAAGTCCACAGGACGCACCTCAAACTTGTTTTGGGCACTCACCTGCACGGCTGCCATCACAGCAACCAGCGTCACGAAAAACTGAACGATATGTCTTCTTGTCCTATTTGTCATAATTCTTTCTTGAGTTAATAAAAAATAAAGCCCTCTACCGTGATGCCCAGTATCGACACCGCCACAACTGCCGGCAGGCACTTGGTGCCCACATACTGGAAGAAGTTGGCCGAAGGCGGCTGAATCCACTTGCCATTGGGCGTGCGGCTATAGGCAAGCACTCCTATCAGAGAGCCTATGATGGCACCCAGCACAATGAGACTGGGATTGATCACGAGGCCCAGCATCGACCCCGCAACGGTCGACAAACCCACATACAGGTTGCTCTCGGCGTGCCCGTCGGGCTCACCCTTGGGTGTCATGAACTTGAGCATGAGCACAATCATGGCAGCCACCGCCCAGAAGATGAGGGAGAAAGTGCGCAGATAGATGAAAGTGCCCAGATGCAGGCAAAGCATGCCGGCATAGGCTGGCACCACGGCCGGGAAACGTGGCCAGAGGAGCAGCACCAGGGCCAGCACCATGGCTATTATGCCCACAACAAATAGTATGTAGTATGTTGTCATAACTACTATGATAACCGCAAAACCGGTTATTTATTGCATGCGTTAAGTTAGTTTAGCAATTCTGTTAATAAATCATTTTCAATCCTCTGGATCATCGGGCTCGCTCGATGTGGGCGGAACCACATCGTCGGGATAGGCAATGCGCAGATGATAGAAGGTGCGCAGACGCTCGATGAAGGTGCGCTTGATGATACCCACATCCTTGAAACTGATGGGAGCCTCGTCGAGCAGTCCCTCCACAATCTGGCTGTTAATCACCTTCTCCACAATAGCGGCAATCGCTTTCTCATCGGGTTCCTTCAAGCTGCGGGTGGCAGCCTCGCAGGCATCCGCCATCATCATGATGGCAGCTTCCTTGGTCTGTGGGTTAGGACCAGGATAAGAGAACGGAGCCGGATCAACGGGCTGGTTGCCGTTGGCCTTGCAAGCCAGGGTGTAGAAGTAGCGCGCCTTGCCCTTGCCATGATGCTGGGCAATGAAGTCGCGTATCACTTGCGGCAGCTTGGCCTTCTCGGCACGCTTGATGCCGTCGGCCACATGGTTGATCACAATGCGGGCGCTCTGCGTGTAGGTGAGTGCATCGTGCGGATTCACGCCTATCTGGTTCTCGGTGAAGAAGGCGGGATTGTTAATCTTGCCTATATCGTGATACAGCGCACCGGCACGGGCCAGCTGCGAGTTGGCGTTGATTTTGCGGGCTGCCTCCTGCGCCAGATTGGCCACCTGCAGCGAGTGCTGGAAGGTGCCCGGGCAGGCCTCCGAGAGCATGCGCAGCTCGGGCGTGTTGATGTCCGACAGCTCTACCAGAGTCACGGTAGAGGTAAAGCCGAAAATCTTCTCAATCACATAGATGAGAAGGTAAGCAATGGCCAGCACCACACAGTTGAAGGCAAACATGGCATATTCGAGCCAGCCCACCGTCTCGAGGTTGCCGCTGCGAATGAGCACCATGGCCGTGAAGAGCATGCAGTAGGCAAGGAAGATGAAGAAGGCGCATGCAAGCAGTTGCGAACGGCGCGACATCTCCTTGATGGCCACAATGGCTATGTTGCCCGCCACAAACTGCATGATGATGAACTCGGCCTGATCCCTCGCCACCAACGAGCACAGCAGCACTACAATCATGTGAATGAAGAAGGCCGTGCGCGAGTCAAGGAAGGTGGTCATGATAATGGGCACCAGTGCAAACGGCACAGCATATAT
>JAEEVB010000127.1 GCA_016287065.1 Muribaculaceae bacterium | reverse complement strand
CACCGCTCGAATAGGGATTCTCCTTGTAGCGTATGATGTTGATATCGCCGCCCAGCTTGTACTCCTTGCCATCCGAGCCCTTGGCCTTAATCACATAGTAGTACACGCCCGGCTTCACCAGTTTGCCACGATAGGTGCCGTCCCACCCTTGCGACGGGTCGGTCAACTCTATGATCTGGTTACCCCAGGTGTTGAAAATCCAGCAATGGAACTCCACGATCGACTTGTAAGAAACCTTCCAAATGTCGTTTGCGCCTTCCGATGTCCCGGGAGTGAACACATTGGGGCACTTGAGTTCCGATTCGCCAATGTTCACTGTGTAGGTCTCGCCGATGGCCTCACAAGTGCCGTCCTCGTTCGAGCCCACAAAGCGCCAGTAGAAGGTGCCAGCCTCCTCAAAAGTCTGTTCCACCTCGTCCTGGTTGAGACGCAACACCAGATTCGAAAACTCCGAATCATACGACATCTGCCACTCTTTGTGAATAACGGCATCGGTACAATCCGACGAGAATATGATGGTCACCGGAGCCGAACCGCCAAATTGGCCGCCTTCGTTCTTCATCTCGTTGTCGTTGTCGCGCTCTTCCTGAACAGCCGTGGTGTGCACATCCACTGCACTCGTCATATAGGTGTCGCTCGTTATCTCCACATCCTCGTCCCAGAGTTGCAGGAAACGGTCGCCCCACAGCGTGAAGGTGGTGTTGCACAGCGGCGCCGGGACCACTATCGTGCTCTTCAGCGTATTCTCTATTTCAACTGTGTCACCCTGCGCCCACATGTCCTCGGCATCGCTCCAAACCAAAGTCTGGAAGCTCAGCTTCATCTGGCGGTCGAGCACCTGATGCGCACCCGTAATCGTGTAATAGCCAATGTCCTTGCCCGTGCCGTTCACATTCAAGGTGGCAGTGCCGCAATCGGTCGCATCCTCAATAACAAGACTATGCAGCCGCAGATAGTAGTCCTTGTAGTTCACCACCCACACATAAGTGTTTTCGATGCCTTCCTCAATGACAATACCCTTGTTGGCATAGTTCGTCATGTCCTTCAAGGTGGTTTCGCGGCCATTGCGTTCAATTCCGGGAATCTCGTTTGCATAAGCCGCGCCGCCTTCATCGTAGGTGTACCAGGTCACCTTGCTGTCGGTCGAGGCCTCATAGTGCATGCTCACGCCATTGGTGTCATACAGGACATAGATTTTTTGCAAACCTGTCGACTTCGACGGGGTATCTTCAAAGACGGGTTTACTGTTGCCGCTAAACGATATTTGTGCCAGCCCCAGTTGAGCCGCACATGCCAATATTGCTGTAATGATAAGTCGGGTTTTCATAAACTGCAAAGATAACAATTATTTACCTTAATAACGAAAACTAATGCCCCTAAATTGTATTTCTTAAGGTTTTTTTCATTGTTCTGCACGCTTTTGCTTGCTTTTCACACTTATAGTCACTAATTTTGCCCAAAGCGTTTAAAAAACTAATACTTCAACTATGAGAGAAAGAGTAGGTTTTGGTACAAGATTAGGAGCCATTGCCGCTACGGTGGGCTCTGCTGTGGGTTTGGGTAACATCTGGCGATTCCCCTACGAGGCGGGGCAGAATGGCGGCGGCGCCTTTATCCTCGTCTACATCATCTGCGTCATCTTGCTCGGCGTGCCGGTCATCATGAGCGAGTTCATCATCGGGCGCTCTACGCACAAGAGCATGATGGGCGCGCTCAAGCAACTCAAGCCTAAATCCAAAATCTACAACTTCACCTACGTGTGCATCGCCGGTGCCGTCATCACGCTGGGCTTCTACAGCGTGGTGTGCGGGTGGGTCATGGAGTACCTGTTTCGCGCCATCGGGGGCGGCCTGAGCAACCACACGCCACAGGAGTACTCACAAATCTTTAACGGTTTTACGGGCGACGGACTGCGTTGCGTCCTGTGGACAGTATTATTCCACGCCATCAACTTCTGGGTAGTCAGCCGTGGTGTCAAGAAGGGCATCGAGCGCGTTTCCAGCATCATGATGCCGCTGCTCTTCCTCTTGCTCATCATCTTCTGCGTCAACTCTCTACTTTTGCCAAATTCTGGCAAAGGCTTGCGCTTCCTCCTCTACCCCGATTTCTCGCAACTTTCCTGGAAAGGGGTCATCAACGCCATGGGACAGGCATTCATGTCGCTATCGCTGGGTGTGGCCATGCTCATCACCTATTCGTCCTACTTCAGCGACAAGATGTCGCTCACGCGCGATGCCACGCTCATTTCGGTGCTCGACACGCTCGTCGCCATCCTGGCGGGCATCATCATTTTCCCTGCCGTCTTCTCATTTGGCATGCAGCCCGAGGCCGGTCCCAAACTCATCTTCGAGATTCTGCCGTCCATCTTCCAGCAGATGCCAGGCGCCTACATCTGGGGCGTACTCTTCTTCCTGCTGCTCATCTTTGCATCGCTCACCAGCACCATCTCCATTAGCGAAATCACCATCGCCTTCCTCATCGAGGAGCGCAACATGAGCCGCAACCGCGCCACCCTGTGCTGCGCCATGCCTGTGCTGGTCATTGCCACACTCAGCGCACTCTCGTTCAATGTGCTCAGCGACGTCACCCTGTGGGGAATGAATCTGTTCGATGTCTTCAACTACGCCGCCAGCAATGTATTCATGCTCTTGGGTGGACTCTTCACCGCCGTCTTCGTGGGCTGGTTCCTCGACAAGCGCATCATCACCGAGCAGCTCACCAACCGTGGCACAATCAAGAGCCATGCGCAGCCTTACATCATCTTCTGCCTGCGCTATGTGGCACCCGTCACCGTGTGCCTCATCTTCCTCTATTGTGTGGGACTTATTTAACCCGAATCGGGCATTAGGCCGATTTAGGTTTAAGGGATTCCTATATAACAAAAGTGCTTGTCATTTCCTGACAAGCACCCCCGTTATAACTTAATTTATCTATTTGCCATATCGGGCCTCGACCACATTTATCACATAGTCGCCCATCTTCTCGCACTCGCATATCAGGTCGGTAAATGCCGTACCCACTGCGTAGTTGTATTCGTGCTCGTTCACCTTCAGTGCATTCTCGGCGCGCAGCTTGTCGCGCAACGAGTTGATGTCGTTCTCGATTCTGAACGATTCCTTGATCGAGATGCCCATCTCCTCTTCGGTGTCTTTCAGCACCACAATCATCTGGTCGATGGCTTTCATCAGCAACCTCATCATGCGGCGAACCGACTCCTTGTGCTGCTCGGTGAGCGACACATTCGACGGCTTCTGGCGGTTCATGGTGCGGGCCAGGTTGAAGCAGGCGTCACCAATGCTCTCAATCTCGCCTATCTGACGCAACATCATCCTGATTTTGCCCTTCGACTCGTCGCTCAGGTGAGCATCGCTCACACGCTCAAGGAATCGGGCAATCTCCAGTTCGGTACGGTCCGACAGGTCCTCGCCTTCCTCTATCTTGATAAACATCTGGTCGAAGGCCTCTTTTTCAGTAATATCAAACATCTTGCGCACCTCGCCAAACAGCGCCTTGATTTGGCCGCCAAAGTGGGCCACCTCGCGCTGGGCCTGCAATATCGCGATTTCTGGCGTCTGCACAAGACCAGCGTTGATGTAGCGCAGTCGCACGCTCTTCTCCTCTTCTTCGCTGTCTTCAACCTTAGCCTTGGGCTTGATCAGGCGGCACACCAGTTTCTCAATTTGCGGCACAAACCATATCAGAATAAAGGTGTTCATCAGGTTGAAGCAGGTGTGGAAGGCGGCCAGCACCACACTCAACTTAGCGGCATTGGCATAGAAATCGGCCTCAGGCACTGTGCCTCGGGTCATGCTCGAGTCATAGCCCACAAGCGAGCACACACCGTCGACAAACGGGTGCAGCACAAACAATATCCAGAACACGCCAAACAGGTTGAACAGCATGTGTGCCAGTGCCGCACGCCGAGCTTGGGTCGACGCCGTCAAAGCGGCCAGGTTCGAGGTCACGGTCGTACCAATGTTCTCACCCATCACAAGTGCAATACCTTGATAGATGGGCAACGCGCCACTAGAGCACAATATCATCGTGATAGCCATCACTGCTGCCGACGACTGCACACACATCGTGAGCACACCGCCTATCAGCAGGAACACAATCGTTGTCAAGAAACTGTTAGGATCGAACGACGAGAAGAAGTTCAGCACTGCCTCCTGCTCGCCCAGATTCATGTCGATACCCGTCTGGCGCAAAGTGCCCAGACCCAGGAACATAAATGCAAGACCAAACAGGAAATCGCCCACATTCTTGTGTTTTCTGCGGTAGATGAGCAGCAGTGCTATCAGGAACGCGGGCCACACAAGGTCGGTGATATTGAACGAGAAGCCTGCCGACATGATCCACGCCGTGAGCGTTGTGCCGATGTTGGCACCCATAATCACACTGATGGCCTGTGCAAGCGTGAGCAACTCGGCATTCACAAACGATACCGTCATCACAGTGGTTGCGGTCGAACTCTGTACGGCGGCCGTCACGGTCACACCTGTGAGCAGACCCGTGAAACGGTTTGTTGTCATCTTGCCAAGCACATTGCGCAGCTGCGGACCAGCCATCTTCTGCAATGTTTCACTCATCTGTTTCATGCCGAATATCAGCAATGCCAGCGAACCCAGCATTCTGAGCACATGTATCACAACTTCGTTCGATGTTCCCATATTTTTATATTTGTAATGTCCTTCTTCTACGAAATTAAACACTACAAATATAATCATATTATTTTAAATACCCAACACGATTCACCCATTTTTCAACAAACTATGCTTTTGTGAGTATCACACAGCGCACCCGGCAAGTCCCCCATTTTTGAGAGATAAATAATAGCCATCAACACGACCAATTGTCAATAATCGTCAACAACCTTTATTTCTCGCGCTGTTTTGTGTATATGACCGTTCATTTCGCGCTCGGTGGCATGAAACGCTTCACATGGCTCGTCTTGAACACCCAGCAAGTGTTTTCCTCCATCCGTTGCATCAGCCCCTGATGCTGCCGCGGGATGCCCATGAAACCGCCTTGGGGTGTTTCAAAAAAGTCACGGCCCATGGTCAGCATGCCATACACTTTCCCGTCCTTCAGCACCGGGCAACCGCTCGCCCCGTGCGTGATGCGCTGAGCCGTCGAAATCTGAAAATAACCCTCCTCATCGGCATCGCCACGCACAATGCACGGCGTCGACACACGCTGCAACCGGCCATTCCTCATTTGCCAGCAGAGCACCTCCAGTTCGTCGCCTTTAACGGCATCTTTGTCACTTAACGACAATGGACTCGGAAGCGTTCCAACACGATAAATCGCCACATCATAGCCCAGTTTATCCTCGGCCTGCAACTGGCGTGGCCACCACATCACATGCTCCAGAGGGAAATCATAACCTGCATTGTGCACATAGTAGGTCTGCGCTTTCTCAATCACATGACCAGCCGTGAGCAGATGGTCCTCGATGCAAAAAGCAGTGCCGGCAAACGACCGCTCGTCGCCCGCCCGCCTCAATATAGGCATCACATAATTCTTAATCTCCATCTGTTCCATAATCGTTCTTTTCCCCTATCATCCACAAAAACCATGCCACACCACTTTATCAAGGAAAAATGTCCATGTAGGGCGAGACGAAGTCTCGCTCACATTCACTTGCAAATCTCCTTGGCTAGTGCATTGAGTGCCATACATTGCTCGCGAGTAATGGAGCAATGCTCATTGTGGTGTTCCCAAGGAGCCACGAGCAGTAATCGCCCTTGCGAGCAAGCCACGAAACGGCGTCCCTGTGGCTTTTCCATCGATGAAAAACCATTCTCAACAATCACAATCTGTGGAAAACCAGCGTCATACACACGGCGCATGACAGTTTTTTCTCCAACACTGATACATGGCGAGACTGCCACAGCACCACTGGCGGCCAATTCCAACACACGATCTCCTTCAGCAGCAATCTCCTCTGGGGGCATGTGGCGCGAACATTGTACCTGCACGCGCAGTGGGTAATTCAGCAAATCCACATTTCCCATTACTGCCACCCGAGCACATCCAATATTAACATACCCTACTGTAAACCATTGTGGGCATGTTCGCTTTACCCACAGCCTTAGGGGATTTTCACGCAAATAGGTCACCCAAGTGTTCAACTGGCCCTTGTGGGTGAGAATCCTGTCATTGAAACCTGATTCCCATAGTGATATAGTAGCAGAGCGAGACTGCGTCTCGCCATACATCGACATTTCACGCCATTCCCGCGTACAGCGCGCTTTGAAGTAACTCACAACATGACCTAATGGTCGAGTCAGGAACGCTGTCACATGTACAATACCATGCACATGGTCGGGCATGAGCTGCAACCACTGCACCTTCACCTGAGGAAATATTGTAGGCAACAAGTTCCACTGCTCCATCACACGCTTGCCAAGTGTGCTCGGACAGAGCCACGGTAAGTCATGCTCGTCATCAGGGGCACGCAGTTCTCCAAGCAATGGACGCCTGTCAGCCACAGCAATAGTAATCATGTAGATGCACACACTAGTATAGTCATGGTCTTCCTTACGACGCTTCATCGAAGGATGCTTACCTTTCTCAGGATGAGACTGCAACCACTCCACATGTTTGCGTTTGTTTTCATATTCCGCATCATCCATAGCCATAATGCAAAAATACACAAAGAATCACAATCACACAACCACCTCTCAACAAATAATGTCTCCGCATGGCAAAACAAGCAAACAAAAATGTCCATGTAGGGCGAGACGAAGTCTCGCTTTTGCCCCCTCTTTCTCATTTTCATTTCCAAAAACCACCATTTTTCATCATTTTTGGAAACAAAATCAAATTTTCTCCCTAAAAAATAATCATCAAATATGTGCGATTGCCATGTTCACCACACTCCATCATCCCTTATTTTTATAAATCGCAAAACGAACCGTGCGCGGTCTCTAAAACGAAACGGTCGGCGGTCTGAGCTATTTCAAAAAACGAAACGGTCGCCAATCACACAATTTGAATGACATTATAACGCCATTATAAAGGCGGGTGTGACTAC
>JAEEVB010000126.1 GCA_016287065.1 Muribaculaceae bacterium | reverse complement strand
TATCATATCATATACAATATCATCTAAAGTCGTGTAAGAATTGACAAGTTTTAAAATATCACTATACTTCCTTAAAGTGATCGAAGGCGGTACATTGATTTGAATGCACGCTGTGTCATTCTTTACATAAATGATGCGTCTAAATATATCCCCATTATCAGGGTCATACTCTTGGAGCAATTCAATAATATGTCCATCGCCGCAATATCTCGTGTATCTTCTTGGCCAGTATTCATCTTGATGAAAATGGTAACTGGGTGATAACTTCTCTGCATCAAGCATGGTGTCCATTTCCCAGACAGTTCCCTCCCGAACATACACCATACTTTCGTCGGGATTTGACGACAATTTAACGATAATACTATCATTTGTCTCTCTGACGAAAACAAATGGAGTGTCTACGGGATTTCCAATCCCACACATTTTGTACTCGTCAAATGTCTGATAGGTCCTGTAACCTTTTAATGTGGACTTTTTTGCAGATGCTTCACAAGATTGCAGTACCAACATCAAAAGAAGTATAAAACATAAACGATTCATAGCTGAATGTTTTTATCAGGTAAATAAACCATTTTCATTTATTGAGTAGACGCAAAGTTAGGGCATAAAAATGGGCACACCAAATTTTTTGGCAGAAAAAAGAGTTTCAAATTTAATCATTAACCGCATATTATTCAACCATTTAAGATTTTTAGGGGAGTATCATCTCAGTTTACACTGCTCTTTTGTCCAACTTTTCTACTTTGAAAAGCGTTTTTGCCATTTACATCCCTCCACTCATCCCTTATCTTTGTCCGTGCGCCCACCTGCGCACAAGCGCTCTTTGATATTATTTCTTTTTTATGGCATCAGTTTAGCCGAGAATTCTGAGAACTCCGAGATCTCCGAGCCCTCCGAGCAAATCTCCGAAGGAGAGCACCACTCAGCAAACCCCACCATGATGCCGTCAGGCGAATGGTGGGGAGTTGAGGCCACTATGGAACCTGTTCCTCGACGAGGAACACGATATACACAATCCAACGAAAGTACACAATACATTCACGAAAGTACACATTCTCTCCATGAAAGCAGTACAATCTCAAAATAGGAGATATTGCTCAGAACCAATTGGTTACACGAAAAGCATCCTCAAATTTCCCAACCACGAAGTGCTCGGGAAAATCGCAAAGCAAAAGTCGCTCGATAGAGCGGTGTGCGGTGCCGAAGGCATTGCGACTTTCACCAATTTCCCATTTTTCCCACCGTTCCCAAAAGCGGCATCGTTCCCATCCATCCCATCTAGAACAACTAGAGCGGCTAGAACATCTAGAGCGGCTAGAACAACTAGAACGGCTAGATCATCTAGAACTGAAAACTGACAACTGAAAACTGAAAACTGATTACTGACAACTGATGATTTCCACGATTTCCCCTTTTTCCCCTTTTTCCCCTTTTTCCCAGAATTCCACAATTTCCTTCTTTTCCAAAAAAATTCATCTATCCCGAGTGCTCCGAGCCACCCAGTCGCAATCCCCGTCGGGGCGACAGAAAAAATTATGATAGATTTGTTCCTGGATTAGTGGAATTTCTCGCGCGCAAGCGCGACCCCAAATAACCAGTGATTTAGCGAATCACGGCGTTGATGCCCCAGTAGCAGATGATGCCTGCTAGGTAGCCCACGAAGGCTATCCATGTGATTTTTTTCAGATACCAGCCAAAGGTAATGCGTTCCAGGCCCATGACTACCACACCTGCGGCCGAACCGATGATGAGCATGCTGCCACCTACGCCGGCACAGTAGGCCAGCAGTTGCCAGAAGATGCCATCGACAGCAAAGTCGCCCACTGCTGCAATGTCGTACATACCCATACAGCCTGCCACCAGCGGCACATTGTCCACAATACTCGATATCACGCCAATGGAGCCCGTCACCAGATAGTGGTTGCCCTTGCTCACATCGTTGAGCCACTGGCCGGTGGTGGTAAGCACACCTGTCTCTTGCAGACAGCTCACAGCCATGAGAATGCCCAGGAAGAAGAGGATGGTGGCCATGTCGATGCTTCCGAGCACACGGGTAACACGTTTCTTGAATTTCTTCTTCTCGTTTTTGCGGCGGCCGTAGAAAAATTCGGTCACAAGCCACAGCAGACCCAGCACCAGCAAGATGCCCATGAACGGGGGCAGACCGGTTAGGCCCTTGAAGATAGGCACGAAGATGAGGCCGCCCACACCCATGAAGAACACCGTGCGGCGTTCGTGCTTGCTCAGTTCCTGCTCCTCGGCGTCGCCTTCTTTTTCAGGCATTTCCAGTTTGCCCTTGAGCGAGTATTGCAAGATGAAGGCGGGAATCACCATCGACACGAGCGAGGGCACAAAAATCTCGGTAATCACACCGGTCGAGGTCACGGTGCCCACATTCCACAGCATGATGGTGGTCACATCGCCGATGGGCGAGAACGCACCACCCGAGTTAGCGGCAATCACCACCAAGCCGGCATAGATGAGTCGGTCAGAGCGTTCGGCCACCAGTTTGTGCAGCACCATGATCATCACGATGCTGGTGGTGAGATTGTCGAGGATGGCACTCAGGAAGAAGGTCATGAACACAATGCGCCACAGTAGTTTACGCTTGTTGGAGGTGCGCAGCGAGGTGCGCACAAAGTCGAAGCCGCCGTTCTGGTCAACAAGTTCCACAATGGTCATTGCTCCCATTAGGAAGAATAGCGTCGACGAGGTCTCACCCAAGTGATCTTCAATGATTTCGGTCGCTTTCCTGATGATGTCTTCGCCACTTTCAAGTATGAGGTAGGCATTCGGGTCGATCATGAACAGGGTCCAGCATGCAATGAACATGAGCAAGGCGATGGCAGCCTTGTTCACTTTGATCACGCTCTCGAGGGCTATGCATGCATAACCTATTATGAACACGATTACTATGACTAAAGTTAGCGTCGACATGAGTCTTCTTGTGCTTGTTATTCAGGTTTGTTAAGTAACTTGATGTGAAATGTGCTTGCAAATTTACATCATTATAATGGATAAAAAAAACTTTGGCCCAGGAAATTAAAGAAAAATTTCAGTAAATAATCGTAAAATCTGAAATTCCCCCTGAAAAGCATGATGGCGGCCGCCTACAGGTTCCCTGTTTCAACCACTCACTGAAGAGAAAGGTCCTATTCAAAAAAGCAATCGACCCTCGCAGTTGAGGGCCGATTGCGGCAAATATATATTCTCGTTTTATTATTAATTCGAAACGGGAATAGAGCTTACTTCTGAGCCTTGCGGTTCGACAGTGCATGAGCGGTGGGTGCTGCGATGAAGAGCGAAGCACAGGTACCGATAATCACACCGAGAATCATGGCGAAGATGAAGCTGCGGATAGATTCACCACCCAGGATGAAGATAACGAGCAGCACAAGCAACGTACTGATTGATGTCATCATCGTACGGCTCAACGTGCTGTTCAAAGCGCGGTTGAACACTTCCTTCGATTCCATCTTGGGATAGAGTTTCTTGTACTCACGCACACGGTCAAACACCACCACGGTATCGTTCACCTGATAACCAATCACGGTAAGGATTGCGGCGATAAATGTCTGGTCGATCTCCATAGAGAACGGGAACAGGCCGTGCAGTGTGTAGAAGCCGATCACCACCAGTGCGGTGAATGCCACAGCTGCGAGAGCGCCAATTGAGAATGCCACATTGCGGAAACGGAGCAGGATGTAGAGTGCCATAGCAAGCAGCGACCAGAACACAGCCCAGATGGCTTCGGTCTTCATGTCGGTTGCGATGCTCGGGCCCACAACTTCGGTCTGTTGGATACCGATCTTCTCGTTGCTCACGCTGAAGTCCTCAAAGCTCATGCCCTTGAGGTCTCCCTTCAGACCCTCGTAGAGTTTCTTAGAGATTTCCTCGTCGAGAGCGGCGTCGTTGCTGTCAATCTTATAGTTGGTCGAGATACGCACCTTGGTGTCGTTGTCGATAGTGATAACCGATACGTTGGCACCCTCGAACAGCGGAGTCAGGTTCTGCTCCAGTTGCTCAGTGCTCACGGGGTGTGCAAACTGAACCACATAGTTGCGACCACCAGAGAAGTCGATACCTTGACTCAAACCACGGCCGGGAATGAAGAACATGGCCACGATGACAGCAATGATTGCAACCACTGCAGTATAAGCAGCTTTGCGCTTGCCAATGAAGTCGAACTTGGTGTTCTGCATCCAGTTCTTGGCCCAAGGTGTGGTGAAGGTGGTAGAGGCATAGCCAAAGCGGTTCTTGTTAATCCAGCGCTCGAGAATGAGGCGGGTTACAAACACTGCTGTGAAGAACGAGCAGCAGATACCGATGATGAGGGTAACGGCAAAACCACGGATGGGGCCTGAACCCAGATAAGCCAGGATAGCACCGGTAATGATGGTTGTCAAGTTACCGTCGAAGATAGCCGAGAAGGCATTCTTGTAACCATCGGCTACGGCAGCCTTCATGCCTTTGCCGGCACGCATTTCTTCCTTGATGCGCTCGAAGATAAGCACGTTGGCGTCCACTGCCATACCGAGCGACAGCACGATACCGGCGATACCGGGCAGCGTGAGCACGCTCTGGAACGAAGCGAGGATACCCATGGTGAAGAACAGGTTGAGAACTAGGCCGATGTTGGCAATCATACCAGCCTTGATGCCATAGACGAGAATCATCATGAGCATAAGCAGGATGAGAGCCACAACGAACGAGATCAAACCCTTGTTGATCGATTCTTGACCCAGTGAAGGACCAATCACACTCTCACTTGCCACATCTACCTTGGCCACCATCTTACCAGACTGGAGCACGTTTGCAAGGTCGTTTGCCTCTTCAACGCTGAAGTTACCGGTAATCTGCGAACGGCCGCCGTCGATCTTGGTGTTCACATTAGGATAAGAGTAAACCTGGTCGTCAAGAACAATAGCGATAGCGCGGTTGATGTTGTCACCAGTGAGTTTAGACCACTGCTGTGCGCCTTCGTCGTTCATCTCCATGGTCACAATCTGACCCTGCATGTTGTCAAATTCGCCCTGAGCCTTGGTCACCACGTCGCCAGTCATGGCGGGGGTACCGTCGGGACGCTTCTTGAGTACCACGAGATTGAAGAGGTTGCTCTTCTCATCCTGAGGCTTCACGCTCCAACACAGTTTCATGTCGGGACGCAGCAGGTTGCCATATTGCTTGATGAGCTGGTTCACACGGGCAGTATCGCTGGCAGCAGCACGACCCAGCACGCAGCTGTTGGTCATTTCGGCCAGCCATTGAGGTGTGATGTTCAGCATTTGAGCCAGTGTGCGAGGAGCCTTGGCGGCGGGCTTGGCATCCTTGGCGGGTGCGGCAGGCTTGGCCTCGGGCTTAGCGTTAGCCTTGGCAGTATCGGCCTTGGCATCGGCTTTGTCGGCGGGAGCGGCTTCTTCAGTAGCCTCTTCCTCAGCGGGTTCTTCAACGGCTGCACCCGAAGCGGCTGCGAGCAGGTTGTTGATGTCTTCGCTGATTTCGTTGAGCTTATAGGTCTCGTAGAATTCGAGGTTGGCGGTACCTTGGAGCAGTTTCTTCACACGTTCGGGCTCCTTGATGCCCGGCAATTCGAGCAGGATGCGGCCGGTGCTCTGCAGCTTCTGGATGTTGGGAGCTACCACACCAAAGCGGTCGATATGCGTGCGCAGTACCTTATAAGAATTGTCAACCATGTTGTCCACTTCCTTCTTCAGGATTTCCTTCACCTGAGCGTCGGTAGCACCTGGGGTGTCGCGCACGGTGGGTACCTCACGGAAGAGTTGGGCCAGATTGCGTCCGCCCAGTTTGTTATACTGGTCGCAGAACGATGCCACATAGTCGTCTTGTGCGGCACGGTCCTTCTCGACATTGGCGATGGCCTGGTTGAAGATTTTGTCGTTACTGTTGTTTGCCAGCGCGCGAAGGATGTCGGGCACCGAGATCTGAAGGGTCACGTTCATACCGCCCTTCAAGTCAAGACCGAGTCCTAACTGTTTTTCACGCACTTCCTGGAAAGTGTAGTAACCAAGATACACTTTCTCTTTCGCGATAGAGTCCATAAAACCATTGTACGCAGCCTTATAGGTGCTGTCGCTCATGTCGGGAGTCTTGATCTTCGCAACTGCGAGCGCCTTGTCTTGGGCCTTGCCCTCAATGTGGTTTGCCACAAATGAGAACGAGAGATAGAATGCGCAAACAAGGATAAGTGCAATGGTTATTACTTTAATAAAACCTTTAGTTTGCATGTGTTAATTTGTTTATAATTTTTGTATGTTTTAGTTCAAAGTTATTCACCCCAATTCGGGCGGGTTAGGACCGATTCGGGTGAAACAGCCTGCAAATTTACGACAAATTATTCAAGTAAAAAAATATTTATCAGCAGTTTTTGAAAAACTGAGGCTGAAATTAAGGTTAAAAATACCATTTTTAAGCAAATACAGCATTTTGTCGGCATGCTTGGCACATTTTGTTCGTTATTCTTGCCAGAGGTTGAAAAAAAACCTATCTTTGGATGAGAAAACTGCGATTAATATGGAAAAGAATGAAAATAGCCGCCGTGCGGTGGTGATGGGTGCGACCTCAGGCATTGGACTTGAGGTGGTGCGCGAGTTGTGCCGCAAGGGGTGGCAGGTGGGTATAGCAGGCCGCCGGGAGCAGGAACTGAAACGCATACAGGCTGAGACTGATGGGGTAGTGGCTTGGGCGCGCATCGACATCACCGAAGCCGACGCTCCCGCCCAATTGTTGCAACTGATTGCACAGATGGGTGACATCGACCTCTATTTTCACAGTTCGGGTATCGGTTATCAGAATCCTGTCCTTGACACCGACAAGGAGTTGCGCACGGTGGAGACCAACGCGCTAGGATTCACGCGCATGGTAAACGCCGCGTTCAACTATTTTGCCCAGCATGAACGCCCGGGGCACATCGCTGTGATTAGCAGCATTGCGCGCACCAAGGGGCTCGGGGCGGCACCGGCCTACTCGGCCACCAAGCGTTATGTGAGCCACTATATGGAGTGTCTTCAACAATTGCGCACCATCAGGCACTTGCGTCACATCCGCCTGCAC
>JAEEVB010000125.1 GCA_016287065.1 Muribaculaceae bacterium | reverse complement strand
CATGCTTCAGCAACTGCAAGAGCCTCACCGATGTGGTCTTGCCCGATGGCATCGACTATATTGCCGAGAGCCTCTTTGACGGATGCACCGGCCTGAATAATGTGCATCTGCCCGCCAGTCTCGTGACCATTGGTAATATTTCGTTCCGTGCCTGCAAGGCAATGCAGATGATTGAGATACCTTATGGAGCCACCACTATTCTGCAAGGCGCCTTCTACAACTGCACCGCTCTCGACTCCATTGCCGTGCCTCCCACTGTGGCCAACATTCACTACCAAGCCTTCTATAACACTGCCTGGCTCAATCGTCAGCCCGAAGGACTCATCTACATTGGCCATGTGGCGCTCGGTTACCGCGGCACCGTGCCCGAAGGCACGAGCATCACCTTGCGCGACAACACTGTGGGCGTGGGCGAGCGCGCCTTCTACCAGCAGGCAGGCCTCTATTCAATCACGCTCCCTTACACCATCGTGGCACTCGGCGACAACTCCTTTGGCTACTGCTCCGGACTCAGGGAAGTGCATGCGCACATGAATCATGCCATTGACATGGGTTACATCAACACCGTCACGCACGAGTGGACCGTGTTCAACCAGCTCGATTACGACAACTGCACCCTGTATGTACCCAAGGGGCTCAAGCCGCTCTACGAGAGCTCGTGGCTGCGATGGGTCAGGTTCACCCACATTGTTGAGGAAAATATAATTGCTGGCGATGTGAATGGCGACGGACGCGTGAATGTGAGCGATGTTGCCACACTCATCAACATGATTCTGGGCATCATTCCCACCGATGTCGATGCTGCCGACATCATGAAAGACGGCCGTATCAATGTGAGCGATGTCACAGCACTCATCAACCTCATCCTCGGCAACTCCATCTACAACCAATAAATACTATTCACATCCAGTATATATCGCTGACTAACAATAATATATATAACATATATAACACACGAGGGGGCGCCAGAAATTGGCGCCCCCTCGTGAATAACAAGCCTTTTCGGGCTAATGACCGATTTGGGCTTAGTTCTTATGCCTTGGCGGCGATGTGACCGCGGCGGGCTCGGTCGCGGCGATACCACAGCACAAACCAGATCAGTGCTACTGCGGCTATGGCGGGAACGGCATACATGGTGATGCCCTCGCCCAGATTGAATGCCTGTGGCGACACCAGCAGGAACAATGTGCAAATTACTGTCATGAACAGTGCGGGAATCAGCGTCATCACATAGGGTTTGTGGGCACGCACGAGATACACGGTGAGCATCCAGAAGGTGAACACGCTCAGCGTCTGGTTGCTCCAGCCGAAGAATTGCCACAGCACATTAAAACTGTCGGGGCTGCCCATTTGCCACAGCAGCAACGCAAAGGTGGCCACAAAAATGGGCACGCTTATCATGAGTCGCTTCACGATGGGTTTCTGGTCGATGTGCAGTGCCTCGGCAATGATGAGTCGCATGCTGCGCAAGGCGGTATCACCGCTTGTAATAGGAGCAGCCACCACGCCCAGCATGGCCAAAATGCCGCCCATCACGCCCAGCCAGCCGGTGCACACAATCTTCACCACAGCGGGAGCACTGAAATACTGAACCAGCGTCTTGCCGCCTTCGCCGCCCACCTGGCTCACAAAGGCAGTCACTTCCTGTTCGCTGATGAGTTCTTTCCAGCCGCCATAATAGAAGAAGTATGACGATACCGAAGCCCAAATCAGTGCCACGATGCCCTCGGTAATCATCGAACCGTAGAACACGCGGCGACCCATCTTCTCACTCTTCAGGCAGCGAGCCATGAGGGGGCTCTGCGTGGCGTGGAAACCACTCACCGCACCACAGGCAATGGTGATGAACATGCACGGCAGCAACGGATTCTTCTTCAAGAAATCAATCAGGCCAAGGCCGTCCTGGCCATTCACCTGCAGCGAGTTGTGCCAGGCATCCATATTGCCCATGTCCCACAACTCGGGCAGTGCCGGCATCTTGATGAACAGCACCACCATCAGGGCCAATGCCATGAATATGAGCGAGATGGCAAAGAGCGGATATATCTTGCCGATAATCTTGTCGATAGGCATCATGGTGGCAATCAGGTAATAGACGAAGATGATCACCATCCACATCACCTTGTCGCCGGCAAAGCCCTCGAGAATGATGGCAGGGCTATACACAAACACGGCGCCCACCATCACCAGCAACAGCGCCGTGAAGGTAATCATCACCTTGCGGGTGCCGCTACCCAGATATTTGCCTATCATTGTGGGTAGGCCAGCACCGTCATTGCGCATCGAGAGCATGCCGCTCAGGTAGTCATGCACCGCACCGCCAAAGATGCAGCCGAACACTATCCACAGAAAGGCGGCCGGACCGAACCACATGCCCATGATGGCACCAAAAATGGGGCCAGTACCCGCAATGTTCAGAAACTGAATCATATACACCTTCCAGGTGGGCATTGCCACATAGTCCACACCGTCGTTGATGCGCACTGCCGGTGTCTTGCGGTCATCAGGACCGAACACCTTGTCAACCACCTTGCCATAGATGAAATAGCCCAGAATCAGGGCCACAATACTTATCAGGAATGTTATCATCGCGTTATGAGTTTTCTCGTTTTCAAAACAGTTGTTTGTGTGCTATTCTCGTCGCTACGGCGAGATTGCCGTTTTTGCCCTGCAAAAGTAAGCATTTCATTTCATTCTGCAAAAACACAAGCAAACAAGTAAATAAATAAACAAATAATAACTATCTTTGTTGTGATTCTATTGACCTACACTTAAGCTCAACAGAATCATGATACAACAAAGGACGTTACTAACGATGTTTACTTCGGAGCATCGAGACCGGCGTCACATGGCAAGTTTTAAAAAAAGATGAAGATATGATTATATCATTTGATGGCAAACGAGCTGTAAATAACATGACTGGGCTTGGTAACTATAGCCGACGGGTTATAGGGGCCTTGGCAAAAAAATATCCCTCAGATAATTATGTGATCCTTGCCCCTCGCATGAAACCATCAGTTGAATTAAATGAGTTATTGTTAATGGGCAATGTGGAATTAGATGTTGCACCTCATCCCAAATTAGGTCATTTGTGGCGTTCCGGAAAGGGTATCATAAAATCGGCAAAGAGTCATTCTTCAGAAGTGTTTCATGGCCTTAGTGCCGAATTGCCACTTGGCATAGGTCGCAGTGGAATGGCAAGCGTAGTTACCATTCATGACTTTATCTACCATCATTTTCCTAAACATTACTCTTTTATTGATAGAAACATCTATTATCGCAAGGCTCTTCATGCTTGCAAAGTCGCTGATACCATCGTCACCGTCAGCAATTACACCAAGCAGGATGTGGTCAATATTCTGGATATAAATCCAGATAAAATTAAAGTGGTCTATCCTTGTGTGGGAGAAAATTATTTGAATCTGCCAACTTCAAGTGAAATTGTTGAAATGAAGAAACAGCTGGGGCTTCCTGCTCGATACATTTTGGCGGTGGGGCGGCTGGTTTATCACAAGAATTTGATACTTGCAATCGAATCATTATCTATCTTGAATGACAAGAACATCAGTTTAGTGATAGTTGGCCAGGAAAATTCATATTGGCGCAATACACTATATCCGACAATCGTAAAATACAAACTTACTGACAGGGTTCTGCTTGTTCCACGGGTCGATTCACGATGGATGCCTGCATTATATGCAGGAGCACAGGCTGTGGTGTTTCCCTCATTTTGCGAGGGCTTTGGCTTGCCCATCTTAGAAGCCAACCATTGTAAAACACCTGTGTTGTGCGCAACTGGCAGCGCACTCGATGAAGTGGGAGGCGAAGCCGTAAGCTTCTTTAATCCGAATGATGCTCATGACTTGGCTCAATCACTCGACAGGGTCCTTGAAGATGTACAGCTATCAAATATATTGAAGGAGAAGGGACAAATTAATGCACAAAGATTCACTCCAATGAAGATGGCCGAAGACCTCCATATCATTTATGAAAATGCTTTGCTGTCTAAACAATAATTTTTAGAACATAATATCCAAGCCCTTTCATGCCCATGGGAAAATATTTGGGAATCATTTAAAAATCACTAACTTTGCACCGTAAAACCAAGTTTTCCAGCAAAATGAACATAAAACTGCATACTCCCAAGAGCCTGACAGCCGGCAGTGGCATGTCGTCGTTAAAACAGTTCTTCCTGGCACTCGTCGCCACAACCATATCCATCGTTCTCACCTTCGGCACAGCTGCCGTCATCGACCATTACAAGAAAAAAGCTGCCAAGAAGGATATGGTGATGATGATCATCAACGACTTCGACAAGACCATAGAGCTTGTGGAGAAAGTGGATACGGGCCTGCGCAAATGCCGCGACATGCAGCAGGAACTGGCCATTCACCCCGAGCGCTTCGACAGTCTGTACGTCTATTTCGCTTCTGCAATGAGTTGGAGCATGGAGGAGTTCTCTGAAACTATCGAAAAAATCTTTTCTACCAGCATCGAGACCTTCAGCACCATTGGTGATGTGAATTTTGTCAACGATGTGTCAACATTCTATACAACTCGCCGCAAATACAAGGAACAGATAATCGACGAGCTAAAAAAAGAGATGGAAGAGAACGACATCATTCTCTCGATAAAGTCGCTCATAAGCGTCGATTTTCCCGAGTATGCTTACCTTAACTGGATGTTCATGGACGACATGAAAGAGCAACGCGCCAAGTGCATGCGCATGATGAATGTGACCGAAGAAGACATGGTCAAATTCAATAAAAAACAGCAGCCAAGCGAAACCAACAACCCCGAAAAAGCCGCCATTAAACAGAAAATGATGGAAGAATATGGCAGCTATACTGTCGCACTCGAAGAGGCAAGACAAAAGTTCAAAGACTGAACTCTCACTCGCCTAACAAGCAGGTTTTGCTATACCCAGGACTACTGCTTATCCTCGTTTTTAGCATCAACATCCTGAGCCTCAGTTTCAGCCGGCTTGTCGGCAGCACTCTCTGCGGCCTTGTTATGCTCGTGGTATGATTTGATGCTCTCTTCGTATTTCGACTGCTTCTCAAAAAGAAGATTATAATCGCCTTCAAAATTACGTCGTCTCATAATGAAATAGATGGTTTTGTTTTCATGCAAAATTACAAAAAAGAGGAGACTACTGCAAAAGATTACTCACCTTTTTCACAATAAGGATGAAGATAAGCGCAAATGAAATTATCCCCAGCTATCATAGTAGTTAAAAATAAACTATTATAGGTTCCTTTGAAAAAAAAGCCTTAACTTTGCAAAAACAAGGAACAATGGCTAGCCGCTAAGCCATCGAGGCCTTGTGTGAGTACACTAATTCAAACTATGGATTTCAAGGCAACTTACAATCGCTTCAAGCAATGGCAACTCGACCCGTTTAACTACAACGACGACTGTTCGCAGGAGCCGCACAAGTGCATCAACTGCGGCAAACAATTTGTGGGCAATTTCTGTCCCACATGTTCGCAGAAGAAAAACCTGGGACCCATCACCTGGAAGAGCGTCGCCCGAAGCATTGCCGAAGTGTGGGGTATGCACAACCGTTCACTGACTTACTCGGTGGTGCAGATTTTTCTGCGCCCGGGTTACTTCATCAGCGACTACATCAGCGGCAAACGCCAAGTGAGCTTCCCGCCAGTCAAGATGCTGGCCATTGTCTCGGTGATTGGCATACTCGTTGATATCCTGACAGGCACCAGAGACGTCTTAGGTGTTTTCAATTCCGATTTCGACTTCGAGGGCGATAAAATGTTGTTTCTCGACAATGCCTTCGAGTGGATGAATGCTCATCCCGACTTGATGTCTATCATCATGCTGTCCTACCTGATTATCCCAGTCTACTTTATTTTCAGGTTTGCACCACGCAACACACGCCACACGCTACCTCAAGGTTTTTTCATCCAAGTGTTCTGTTCAGTGGCATTTCTGGTGCTGAATATGATATATGACATCACTGGGATAGGCAAGTTTGTATCTGTTTTGACAGCAATACTGCTCTATTTCACCTACAAGCAACTCTTCGGTTATGGCACTTGGGGAACTATATGGCGCCTGATTGCCGCATTTACTGCCGCCCTTGTCCTGGCCTCGATCATGTTATGGCTCGACTTCTGCATCCACCTGTTTGAAGTTGGGCAAACCGTAAAGGCTAAGGGATTTGTTCTCTTTGAAGTGCTTTCCATCATCGCATTCATTGCCATTTTGTGGATCAGTTACCTCATTAGCAAGCCACGCACCCTAAAAAACAAACCTGAAAGCGAATCCATACTGTCCGATACCACCGAAGCCGATGATTCCGCGGAACCCGAAGAACAAGTTCTAGTTGCGAAATAAAACCAATCTTTGCATCGTTACAACCTGATAAATGAATTTACTATGAGCAAGGCAAAAGTGATATTAGTTCGGCTTGAAGATGCCGACCGTAACCAGTTCATACTCGACAATCAGGAGGCATTCAGGTATGGGGCGACTGAGGAGTTTGGATTGCGTGACGACCACTTCGGGGAAGATGGTGAAATCATTTCACGCGAAACCATTGAACATGACATCGACGAAGAAAACGCAGAAGCCTACCGCATCGTTAGCGACGGGCAAAAGGTGGGTGGAGCAGTCATTCGCATCGACAAGGAAAAGCTGCATGGCGACCTTGACTTGCTTTTTGTGTCACCACATGTTCACAGCCGTGGCATCGGCCATGCCGCTTGGCGAGCCATCGAGGAAATGCATCCCGAAGTCAAGGTGTGGGAAACCGTCACGCCCTATTTCGAGAAGCGCAACATCCATTTCTACGTCAACCGCTGCGGCTTCCACATCGTGGAGTTCTTCAACGGCCACCATCCCGACCCAAACGATCCCGAAATGGGCCGTAATCAAGAAGACAACGACGGCATGTTCCGTTTCCAGAAAGTGATGGAGAAACAATCGCAAGTCAAGGGCGTGAAGGCCACCGAACTGCTGCGTGGGTCAAAAAGCTGGGATGGGGCTGAGATGCCCGACTATCTTGTGGGGCGCCCCGAACTGGTGGCAATGCGTTATGAGTTTGCTGCCGGCGAAAAGCTCAGATGGCAT
>JAEEVB010000124.1 GCA_016287065.1 Muribaculaceae bacterium | reverse complement strand
GCATCGTCCATAATGTCATTGATGTAGGATGCAGCTGCAGTCTTGGCTTCATCTTTCAAGCTCTCTACGAGCTTTTCCTTAGCCTCTTCTGCACTCAATCCACTCACGTGCTCTAGTGTGTCGCGCACACTCTTCTCCATCTTGTCGACTTCCTTCTTGCGACTCTCGAGCACATTCATTTGATTGTCAAGATTCACTTTCAGGGCATCGGTCTCACTTTTCTTGCGCTGCAGCTCTTGCTGTTGCTGATTGATTTGTATCTCACGCTGTTTCAGTTTGGCTTCACTAGCTTGAACCTTCGACAGACGCGCATTGGCAACTTTCTCGGCCTCACTCTTGATTGAGAGGCCTTCTTCCTTGCCTTTAATCACTTCATTGTTCTTGAGGACTTCAGCCTCAAGGCGGGCCTTCTCCAAAATGGTATTGGCCTGAGATTTCGAGTTTTTTCTCGTAGCGAACACTGCGCCCCCAGCACCTAGTGCCAGCGCGGCAATCGCAATTACTATAACTATTATAGGACTCATTATTAATAAATTAAAATATATAAAAATAGCACCATCAAGAATCCTCATCTCACGCTTGATATGCGCTTCATTGGATTCGTAAATGGTGCAGGAACCAAATATACAAACGTAAATATATATAGCGATATGAATATCTCAGTGATTGGCTCTTTCATGCCCTTGCCAGAACAATAAAAAGCATCTATCTCAAAAACATTTTTCAGGCATCGGCATTAAGCCTGAAAGAGTCAACAACACATTGACATCGTTATTTATATCTTCACCACGATTTCATCGAGCCGCTGCTCAAAATCGTGCAAAAATTCGTTTGTCGCGACATTGTCTCGATAGGCCTGAGCATACAGGCGGGCAAACTGAAACGCAACACGAGCCATCACCTCTTCGCTGGTACTCGTGTTCTTGAAACGCTCCATCCACTTGTTCCACAACGTGTTCACAAGTTTTTCCGTTTCGCGATATTGCGGTTCGTCATCGCGGCTGATGCTTAGCGGTATGGGCTTTACATCGGCCAGCCTAATCATTATATTTATTTTATCTTCAGTTGCCATAGCATCTTCATTCGTTCAGTTGGGAGATGCATTTGTCAATGTCCCGCACCAAGCTGGCAATTATTTGCTTCGCTTCTTTCGACTCCTCAGGTGTTGGCGACAGTGTACGAGCAATCTTCAAATATTTGTTGTCAAGCTGCAACTGTTCGTCCAACTTCTTGAGTTGTGTCAGCTCACTACGCAACGACTCAACCTGCTCTGCAAGAGTCTTGTTCTCTGCCTCCAGAGCATGATATTTCTCAATCAAGATATTGCTCTTGTTGACTATACGGTTAAGCGTTTCTTGTAGTTCCGAAGCCATAAATTACCAAAATTGTACAAAAGTAGTCATTATTTTTCGTTCCCGCAAATCTTTCTCACTCAATTTAATAAACTTTTCGCTTTTTACTACCACTTTAAGCCTGCCTTTTGATCTACACATAAAAACATCATTACCATTTAATCACCTCTAAGCATAATCATAAAACCCATAAATCGGGGAAGATTGTGCAAATAAAACACCAAACCAATCTATAAGAAGTGGTTATAACAGTCAAAAGACTTGGCCTAAATCAAGATTTTTGAAAAAGTGGTTGCGGAGTGTAACATTTCACCTGCTCGTCACGTCTACAGGTTGAAACCGATTGATACGGCAAATAGAAAAACAAAACAAATTGATATGAGACGAACATTATTATTTTTTACAGCGATTTTAAACGCTATCGCAATGATGTCAACAAACTTCACTGGTATAGTGATTGACGAGAACAAACAACCATTTGCTTTTGCAAACGTGGTACTACTATCCCCAGATGACAGCACCTTTGTTGCCGGGACAACAACCAATGATGACGGTACATTTTCCATCGATTGCACTTGCCAGCAAGCATTAGTAAAAATCAGTTATATTGGCTATGAGACAAAGTTCGTGAATTCAAACGGCGGTAATATGGGTACTATCCAATTGCAGCCAGAAGCCATGATGCTCGGCGAGGTAGTGGTAAAAGCCACACGACCAACATTCAAAATCACCACTGAAGGCATCAAGACCGAAGTCGACGGCACGTTGCTGAGCAAGGTTGGTACCGCCAACGATGTGCTTCAGAACCTGCCTGGAGTACAGAAGAAAAGCGATGGCATCGAGGTGTTTGGCAAGGGTACTCCCCTCATCTACATCAACGGCCGGGAAATGCGTAACAAGACCGAACTCGATCAACTCAAGAGCGACAACATCGCGACTGTGGAACTTATCACTAACCCTGGCGCGAAGTATAAAGCCGATGTAGAGTCTGTCATCCTCATCAAGACCAAGCGTCCACAAGGCGAAGGATTCTCGTTTGATGCTGAAACCGATTATTACCAAGGCGAGAATATGGACTTAGCCCTGGGCTTGAACTGGAACTATCGCAAGGGTGGGCTCGATGTGTTTGGCAGTGAGTGGTATAATGAAGACAACTGGCAACAGAAATCCGGAATACTCCTTGATGTGAAGTCCGACACCACCTGGCACCTTGATCAATTCATCGACGGCCGCAGCCGTAGCCGTTCGCTCTACAGTTCTGTGGGTGTGAACTATGTGCTAAATGACAATCACACTATGGGGCTGCGCTACGACACCAAATGGTATTTCAGCAACCACACATGGGGCGGCATGACTGCCGATGTTATGGCCAACGGGGAGTTCTACGACCATCTTGTGAACACTGTGAATCAAGATGATAAATCCAATATGCCACACACCCTCAATGCCTACTATAATGGCAAGATAGGAAAGACAAGCATCGATGTGAACCTCGACTACATGTTCTTCAAAAACCGCACTTATCAGTACAACGACGAGGTTAGTCAAGAACAGGACAGCCGCATCGTCACTGCGCAGAGTGTGGAGCGAAACCAGTTGCTTGCAGGCAAATTCGTGCTCTCGTGGCCGGTGTGGGGCGGCAACCTGCAGGCAGGAACCGAGCTTAGCAACACTAAACGCAACGACAACTACATCAATCCCGAGCAGATAGTGCCCACTTCGTTCACAGAACAGAAAGAACGCAATTACGCCTTCTTTGTGGAGTACTCTCGTCCCCTCCCCTTTGGTCAGATGCGACTGGGACTGCGCAACGAGAATGTATGCAGCAAATACTATAGCATGGGCGAGCTCATTCCCGAGCAAAGCCGCACTTACCACCATCTGTTCCCAACAGTGGCCCTCTCGACCCGTGCCGGCAATGTGCAACTGATGCTCAATTATGCCATGAAGATTCAGCGGCCTTATTACTGGCAGCTCAATGGTAGCGTGACCTATGCCAATCGATTCACATGGGAGAGCGGAAACCCTGCCCTGAAGCCATCAATCAACAACCAGTTGAGTTTCATGGCAATGTGGAAGTGGGTAAACCTGATGGTTGATTACAAACGCACTAGCGACATTATTGTGAATGTGGCGCGTGAGGTTCCTGGCAGCGAGGCAACAACTCTGATAACTCGTGACAATGTGGACCACGCCGATGCGTTGAGAGTGATGCTCAACCTCACACCGCATTTTGGCATTTATCAGCCTCAACTCTCGATTGCCATGATGAAAGATTGGATTAAGATTCCAACGCCCATTGGTTCCATCAGTCCCAAGCGCCCATTATTCTTGATTCAGTTCAACAACAACATAAAAATACTGCCCACCCTCACTGCATCGACAAACCTAAGCCTAACAACCAAGGGCGATAAAGAAAACATGTCGTTGACCCAAGCGGCTGTCAACCTCGACCTAAGCGTTACTAAGACTTTCTTCAACGACCGCTTGTCGATAAAAGTGGCTGGACGCAACCTGTTTGACGCACAGGAGCACATCAACTTGAATTATGGTCTGCGCCATCTGCACCAAGACAGTCATCACGATTCTCGCGAGCTGCAAGTAACTGTGCGTTACAAGTTCAACGCCACTCAGAGCAAATATCGTGGCACTGGTGCCGGCAGCGATGAGAAAGCACGCCTTGGCAAGTAATCATTTTACCTACTTCATCATATATTCTTCAATGTGGGTGTGTCAAAATTCTGGCGCACCCTTTACATTATAAAAAAGATGTGGCATAAGCGCATTATGCCACATCCTTCTTATGTAAATTATCAAGCAGTTTGCTCAGATGAAAGTTATCATTTCTTCTGGGCCATAATTTCATTAACCTTGTCGATGAGTTTCTTGCCATCGAGCCCACGCGACAGAATGGTACCGTCGGGGCCAAAGACAATGATATGAGGAATGCCCATAATGCCGTAGAGGTTGGTGAGTTCCTCGAGTTTCTGGTTGCCCACAATCACCGGCCAAGGAATCTGCAGTTCTTCGATGGCACCACGGGTGTCGGCAGGCTCATCCCACACGGCAACGCCCAGGAAATTCATTCCCTTACCATTGTACTGCTCATAGAGTTTCTTGATGTCGGGGATAGCACGGCGGCAGGGTCCGCACCAGCTTGCCCAGAAGTCGACCAGGGTCACCTGTCCCTTGCCCACATAGTCACTCAGTTTGTAGGTCTTGCCATCTTCGCCTTGCACCGTGAAATCAGTAAACATCTTGCCCTCGGCGGTCTTCTCCACCTGCTGAGCATCGCTCACTGCCTTCTTGAAGCGTTTCATCTCCTTGTATCCGGCAGGCACAGTAGCAAGTGCCGAGTCGAGTTGAGCCACATTGTAGTTCTTGCACATCAAGAAGTTGTAGTAAGCCCACGGACCAATGCCGTTCTCCTTATTGGCCTCATAAAGTTTGAAGAAAGCGTCGCCCTCTTTGGCCTCAAACTCCTCGCCCATTGCTTCGAGTTCTTCTTCGGTCACACCTTCCTTTTCTGAAAGTTTCTCAAACTCTTCGCCCATGACCTCGAGTTCTTTGTCGAGAGCAGCCAGACGCTCGTTGAGCACGCCGCCTTTCACCTCGTGCTTATCCCAGTCGATGGTGATTTCTCCGGCTTCGACCACAAAGCCCAAGCGCTTGCCGTCGACCACCAGACGTGAATAGTAGGTATCTTCCACTTCGCCTTCGAATATAGCTTTCTGCTGGTCGATTTTCGCTTGCTGCACAGTATCGCCGGTGTCATAACTGGTGAGCGCAGCCACCTTGCCATTAAATGATGCATCGGGGAAGTTAACAGTAATTGTGTACTTCCCTGCCCCTTCCTTGCTACTGCACGAAGCCATGAGTAGCACGAGGCTTAAAATGAATAAAAGTTTTTTCATTGCTCAAAAAATATTTTACTTAATGATTGATTTATAGAGAATAGATTGAATATGCGACCTTGCGCTCACACGCGAGAACGCCGCATTGTTGCGGGTGGGACTCACACGGTTGCTCAAGAAGATGTAGATCATGTCGTTCTTGGGGTCAACCCAGAAACAGGTACCCGTAAAACCAGTGTGACCATAGGTCTCGGCAGTTGCCTCGGCACAAGTGTTAGAGGCATCGGGATTGCCCACCACAGGCTTGTCGAAGCCCAAGCCACGATGCGAGTTAGGACTCTTCTGCGTAGTAAAGATTTCGACTGTAGAGGGTTTGTAGAATCGTCTACCACCATAAGTACCGCCATTGAGCCACATCTGGAACAGCTTAGCCAAGTCGTTGGCATTAGAGAAGAGGCCTGCATTGCCCTGCACGCCACCCGAGAAAGCTGCCAGCTCATCGTGCACATAACCATGAATGTGCTGACTGCGCAAGAAGGTGTCGTTCTCGGTATAGGCAATCTGCTGTTCGGGGAATTTGCTCAACGGCCTGTACATGGTGTGATAGGCACCCAGTGGGGCAAATATCTCATTATTGGCATAATAGTTCATGGGCATGTGGGTTACATTCTGCACTGCATTGGCAAGCAGACAGAAGTTCAAGCAGCTGTAAAGATACTTCTTGGGCCCCAGTTCTACACGATAGATGCGGTTCATGATGCTGTCGTAGGTAGCAGCACTGCCCCAGATGCCTTTGGCGATGGGCACATCAAACACATCAGTGCGTTTGTACGACAAGATGTCGGTACGTAACCGCGCATATCTGTTGCCATAAGCATTGTTCATGATGCGCACAGTGTTGTACTCATTGGGAGTGTTGGTGATGAGCGGCGGCGTGTAGGTGTTGCGGTCAAACATCATCTCCCACATGCTCAACGAGGGCGGCATGCCTGTCTCATGATAAAGCAGGTCGCGGAAAGTAAGGTCTTCCTTATTAGTGTCCTTCAGTCCAGGGATGTAGTCGCTTGCCTTGTCGCTCAAACCAAACTTGCCGTCATCATAGCATTTCATCACGCAACTGAGTGTGCCGGTCGCCTTCGAGACCGATGCAAGCCCAAAGAGCGTGTTCACCGTTACAGGAATGCCCGAATTGAAGTCAATTTCGCCGTAGGCACGATTGCACACCACCTTGCCATGACGCACTACCACTACCTGACAACCAGGGAATGCACGCTGGCTCACGCCATAGTTGCACACCGAGTCGATTTTTGCCAGCAGATTAGACTTCAATCCCACTTCGGCAGGAATGGTATAGCCAAGACGCTCGGCCTTGTAATGGTAGCCTGTGCCAGGTTTCAATTCATCTTTTCCCGTCTTCACGGCTACAGGAAGCACGCCCACAGCATCACTACCGCCAAAGATGGTCTGTGCCAGATAGTCCTCGGCGGTGAAACTGCTTTCATAAGCCACGAGTGAGGCATTCACATAGCTGTCGGCCAGCAGTGAGCCCACCTCGTCGAGGCGTTCGGGTTTGCTCATCACTGCCACGACCACATTGCGGCAATGGCTGGCGATGTATTTTGCGTTCTTGACCTGTGCTTCACTGGGCTGGTCAAGCGAAATGATTACACAGTTATACTGATGTTTCTTCAACTCGTCCACCAATTCGGCAGCCGACTGGTCGCCTCTAAGGTCATAGGCTGCTGTCTCGGCATAGTTGGCACAACGACGCTGGAAGATCGACTGCGTGCCATTCTCATTACCCATAGTCACCACCGCAATGCGACGCGACTCAAGGTTGTGGAGCGGCAACAGGTTCTTTGTGTTGCGCACCACGGTAATTGTACCAGCACAA